>CALEEC010000001.1 GCA_937949245.1 uncultured Gemmataceae bacterium
GTAAACCCGTCGATCTGTCGCAGTACAAAGGCAAAGTGGTTTTGTTCGTCAACGTCGCGAGCCGTTGCGGACTGACCCCGCAGTACAAAGGCCTGCAAAAGCTCTACGATGAATTCAGCAAAGATGGTCTGGTCATCATCGGTGTGCCGGCCAATGAATTCGGCAAGCAAGAGCCGGGAACCAACGAGCAGATCAAGGAATTCTGTACCACGAATTACAACGTGACCTTCCCGATGCTGGCCAAAGTCGTGGTCAAGGGGCAAGGCATCTGCCCGCTGTATCAATACCTGACCTCCCCCGACACCAATGGCAAATTCGCCGGCGAGATCACCTGGAACTTTGAAAAGTTCCTGGTCGGACGCGATGGCAAGGTCGTGGCCCGTTTCGCCCCGCGGGTTGATCCCAACTCCCCGGAACTGATCAACGCGATCAAAGCGGAACTCGAGAAGAAATAATCGGCGAATCATCGACAACTCGTCGCCTGGATCGACCGCTATTCGGGCACGCCGAGCGTTGGCCGACAGGTACGCCCGGCGCGCTTGAGACAATGATGATGTCTCGCTCCTTTCCTTCCACTGATCCTGACTTTAGCATTCGGTGCCACCATGTCGGAACTGGAGGAACGGACCTCGCCCAACGACACCTCTCCTTCGTCGACGATCGCGGAAGCTTTGAAGATACTCAATGACTACCAACGCACGCTGACGCTCAAAGCGGCCGAGCAGATTGTCGAAAATCGCGAAGACTTCGCCGAGGAATTTCCGGCGCGTGCGGAAGAAATCATCGAACGCTATGGTCATCTCTTGATGCAGCTCAGTTTCTTGCAGAATGCCTTGCTGTTGGCATCTTCCGCAGCTTCTTCGCAGTCTCCCACCTCTGCCTCTGCCGGGAATGCGCCCCCGAACCGACCGATGATCGTTCGTCCGAGTGGCCGACCGGTCGATGCGGCCACGCCGTTGCATGTCGGTCAGCGTGTCTTGGTCGAGTGGCACAATCAGTGGTATCGAGCAGAAGTCCTGAATCTGCTGCAAGATGGGAATGTCCGCATCCATTACATCGGCTTCGGTTCCAATTGGGACGAAACCGTGCCACGACAGCGACTGCAACTCGATGTCGATGAAGAAGCCCCCGAAAGCTAAAACCTTGATTACTGTCCCCGGCGCAGTTCACCTAGACAACAGAAGCAATCTTGCCGACAATTCCGAAAAATCGGTGCTATGTTTATCCCAGGAAGATGACCGCAAACGGATCTGATTTCTGGGCTTTCTCTCAGGCTGGATGGAATCCGACCGTGTGGAAAAGTGCGTTGAAATATGGCCTGGGCTTCGGTTTATTGGCTGTCGTTCTTGCCATCAACTGGCATGGCAAGAACGGCTCGTTGGGACTGTCGGATGTCCTTAGCCAACCGCTCAACATGATTCCCCTCGTTGGTGCCGCGATCTGTCTGACGATCGCCACTCTGTTGACGTTTGTCCGTTGGCACATCTTGGTGCGCTCGATTGACCTGCCGTTCACGCTTCGTAACGCGATTCGGTTGGGACTGATCGGCTATTATTTCAACACCTTTCTCCCTGGCTCGATTGGAGGGGATGTTCTCAAAGCAGTGGCCATCAGCCGAGAGCAGAAGCGGCGCACCCATTCGGTGGCCACGGTTTTGATCGATCGTGCGGTCGGACTATGGGCTTTGATCCTGGTAGTGTGCCTGGCGGGAACCTGCTTCTATACCTTGGACAACCCGATGCTGCTGACAAATGCCTACCTGATGCACCTGTATCGGCTGACCTTGTGGATCATCGGTGCCAGCATCGTCGGTTGGATCGCTTTGGGATTTTTGCCGGAACGACGTGCCGACCGCTTTGCCCGGCGTCTCCTATGGTTGCCCAAGATCGGAGGAGTGGCCGCGGAATTTTGGCGAGCAGTTTGGTTGTATCGCAAACATTCGACGGGGGTGATCGCTGCAGTGCTGCTGTCTCTGGTCAGCCACACGTTCTTCGTGCTGACCTTCCATTTCGCCGTGCGGACGTTTGATGCTCCGCATTCCAATGGTCCCGGTGCCCTCGAACAACACTTCCTGATCGTGCCAGTCGGGCTGACCATTCAAGCCTTGTTCCCCGCTCCGGGAGGCGTTGGCGGTGGAGAAGCGGCATTCGGTTGGCTCTACCATGTGCTGGGAAGAGATCAAGCCACCGGGATTCTGGGATGTCTCGCCTTTCGGCTGATCACCTTTGGCATGGGGATGCTCGGCTACTTGGTCTACTTGCGGATGAGAACCACCCTCCCCGCAACAACGAATATTCCGGTCACAGAAACGGAAGATCCCGTGATCGAAGCTGAATCGCCGAACATGGTGAACGTCCCCCTAGCAGAGCGTGCCTGAATTTTCGCTACCGCTGCTGGCTTCGGCAGGTCGCTGCGCATGTGCCGAGCTCTGGCTGCTGAACACTGCGAAACTTTCGCTACCATTGCTCATTACTCAAGGATCGATCTAGTGTTTCGCCCGCTGGAAGGTACACTGGATAGATAAAGTATTGCCCAGCTTATCCACGCTCTTTTATCGATCGGTTCGCAGGCAGCTTTCCCATGGATGCACCATCTCCCATGACTCCGGGTAGCGTCGTTGTTGCTTCTCCCCCCCGCCGACCTCGGTCGGTGTACATCCCCGCTGTGGGACCACGCTTGAAAATCCTCCTCGTGTTGATCTTCGCGAGCGTGGCTTTTCTCGGTGCTACGGGGGTTTATCTGTCGGCCATCACCTTCTTGAATTGGTGGAAACAACCCACAACGTATACCAACGCCTTCACCCTGTGGATGTTTCTGCTGCACTCGGTCGGGGGCGTCGCGGCGATGGTGCCGTTCTTCGTCTTCGGCTTGGTCCATCTGTGGACGGCACGTCGTCGGCCGAACCGCGAAGCGGTGCGACGTGGCATCTGGCTGTTCGTCGTGGGATCGATTGTGTGTCTGTCGGGATTGGTGCTGATTCAATTGGAAGGATTCCCGCAACTCCAGACAGGGAGTTGGGAACGGAACACGGCGTACATCTTGCACATTGCTTTGCCCCTTGTAGCGGTCGTGCTGTATGTGGCCCATCGGCATGCCGGACCGGACATTCAATGGAAATGGAGCATCGCGTGGGGCGTTGGAGTCGCCGGCTTCGTTGGAGCGATGGTCCTCTTGCATGCTCAAGATCCGCGTAAATGGAACGCCATCGGCCCGAAAGAAGGGGTGGAGTATTTCTTCCCCTCCGAGGCACGCACGGCGGATGGCAATTTCATCCCTGCACATACGTTGATGATGGATGAGTATTGCATGAAATGTCATCAAGACATCTACGACGACCATCTCCATTCCGCCCACAAATTCAGTTCGTTCAACAATCCGCCCTATCTGTTCAGTGTTCGCGAGACACGCGAAGTGTCGTTGAAACGCGATGGCAATGTGAAAGCAGCTCGCTGGTGTGCCGGCTGTCATGATCCCGTGCCGTTTTTCAGTGGAGCGTTCGATGATCCGAACTTCGACGACGTTCATCATCCCACCGCTCATGCCGGTATCACCTGCACGGTCTGCCATGCGATCACCCATGTCAACGCCCCCATCGGCAACGCAGCCTACACCATCGAGAACCCCCAGCATTATCCGTTTGCTCAATCGGAAAACTCGGTCTTGCAATGGCTCAACAAGCAATTGGTGAAGGCCAAGCCCGACTTTCACAAGAAAACCTTCTTGAAGCCCTTCCACAAGACCGCGGAATTTTGTTCGACCTGCCATAAGGTACATTTGCCGGTAGCACTGAACCACTACAAGGAGTTTCTCCGCGGGCAAAACCATTACGATTCGTTTCTGTTAAGCGGCGTCTCGGGACATGGGGCGCAAAGTTTCTACTATCCGCCGCAAGCGAAGATGAATTGTGCCGAATGCCACATGCCTTTGATCCCCAACAACGACCTCGCGGCCAAAGACTTCGATGGTTCGGGGATTCGCAAAATTCACGATCACACCTTCCCTGCCGCCAATACTGGGTTGCCGTTCTTGCTGAAGCACGACCCGCGGTTCGCTCATCTGCAGCCGGGGTTGGATCGGTGGCAGCAGAAAAATGCCGACTTCCTCCGTGGCACTCAGCCAGACGGCTCGGACAAAAAAGTCCGTGTCGATCTATTTGGTCTGAAACCAGGGGGAGACAGTGTTCACGGCACGCTTTTGGGGCCGATCCGGCCGCAATTGCCGATGCTCGAGCCTGGCCAATCGTATCTGGTGGAAGTGGTGGTTCGCACCTTGGGCGTCGGCCATCACTTCTCGCAAGGGACGGTGGATTCCAACGAAATCTGGGTCGATTTCACGGCCAAATCGGGGGACATCCTCTTCGCCCGCAACGGAGCCTTGGCCAACGAAGCCCAACAGAGCGGCCCTGTCGATGAGTGGGCCCATTTCATCAATGTGCATATGCTCGATCGGCACGGCAATCGCATCAATCGACGCAATCCGCAAGACATCTTCACCCCGCTGTACGACCATCAGATTCCCCCTGGGGCAGCCGCCGTGGTGCATTACAAAATCGAGGTTCCCGCGACG
>CALEEC010000002.1 GCA_937949245.1 uncultured Gemmataceae bacterium
ATGGCCGCGATGTCGTCCAAAGTCACTCCAGCGGCGTGGATGGCTTCGCGGATGGTGTCGCACATCGTTTGCAAGCCGCGTTCTTGCCCCAGGTGCGGCTCGGTCGGGAGAGTGGCCGGGGGATAGGCTTTGCCGTTGTCATCCACGACGGCGGCTTTCATCGTGGTCCCCCCTACGTCTAAACCAACGTACAAAGGAATGGCTGCCATAGGCAATAGTTGGTCTTGAGGATCTCGGATTGTTTCCAAAGGCTCTTTGCTGTTAGCTTATCAGTACACCGACACGACGAACACCGCATTCGCGGCAACTGCGACGCAACCATCGCTCATGAGTGTTCCCGATCGTACTGCTTCGCTGGATCTGTTGGCGTTATCACTGGTGCCCGGTTTGGGGCCGAAGCTGACCGCCCTGTTGTTGCAGCATTTTGGCTCGGCCGGACAGGTGCGCCGGGCCAGTCGCGAGCAGTTGCAAGCCGTTCCCAAGATCGGGCCGAAGTTGGCCCACAGTTTCTACGAAGCCTTGCAGCGCATCGACCTGCGGGCGGAACTCGAACAGATTGCCATGCACGGCATTCGCTTGATTCCGTTGGACCACGAGGAATACCCCGCTGCTCTGCGACAGATCACCGACGCTCCGCCGTTGCTGT
The DNA here is from genome assembly GCA_937949245.1 of uncultured Gemmataceae bacterium. Taxonomy (GTDB): domain Bacteria; phylum Planctomycetota; class Planctomycetia; order Gemmatales; family Gemmataceae; genus CALEEC01. The sequence continues at coordinate 647 of CALEEC010000002.1, forward strand.
ACTGTCGGGGACAATTCTTGGCCCAAGACGAGCAAGCGATCGCTTTTGTCGGTTCCCGGGAGTGTACCGCTTACGGCCGACGGATGACCGAACGCCTGGTCCGCGGGATGGTCGAGGCCGGCTACACCATCGTCAGCGGTTTGGCCCGCGGGATCGACGGGGTGGCACATCAAGCGGCGTTGGCGGCTGGAGGACGGACGATCGCGGTCTTGGCCGGGGGATTGTCTCGGATTTATCCCCCCGAGCATACCGATTTAGCCGAACGCATCGTCCGCCAAGGCGTGATTATGACCGAGACGCCCATGACGGTCGCCCCGCAGCCCGGCATGTTCCCGGCACGCAATCGTCTGATCACCGGCTTGGCCAAGGGCGTCGTGCTGATCGAAGCCGGCGCGAAAAGTGGTGCGTTGATCAGTGCCGATCATGCTGCCGAACAAGGCCGCGAGGTGTTCGCTCTGCCGGGGAATGTCGATAGCGAAGCCAGTGCCGGGACGAATCGGCTCTTGCGCCAGGGGGCACGGTTGGTCCGCGATGCCGACGACATTCTCGAAGACCTGCAAGGTCTTCGGCCCCAACGGGTTACACCGGCAACGACAAAACCTCAACCATCGTCCATGGCCTCCAGTCCCAGTCGGCCGCTGCCTCCGACCCTCCCCTTAACCGAAACTCCCTCGGCAAGTCCGCCCCCCCCTACTCCGCCCGTGGTTGCAATCTCCACCTTGTCCGCAGCGCAGCGGCGTATCTGGGAGGTGTTGACCGAACCAAAGCATGCCGATGTCATCACCCGGGAAACTGGCCTCAGTTCTGCCGAGGAGGTACTCCGCGAATTGATGCAACTGGAGATGAAAAAACATCTGCGTCGGCTCCCCGGAAACGTCTACGAACGTCGGAGCGGTTGATCGTGCTTCCACTTCGGGACTTCGCGGTTGCGAGACATCGCAACTTCGGTGCCGCAGCAAACTCGGGGCGATCGTGACTGTGTGTCCGAATGCTGCAGCGAGGTGATAGACGGCAACCAGATTAAATTTTTTTCAATTCTCGTAACTTCAGGCACTTTTCGGCGTTGAACATAATGCTGCGGCACGAAGATCGAACTTTGCCCGAAGTTTCGAGGAAATCGGATCATGTCAGCACGACAATTTTTCGCGACTCTGCTGCTGGCCACAATCAGCGTCGCCTTGACGTTGGTCGCTGAAGCCCAGGACGATCGGCCAGCACAGAAATTTGCCCCCGAACTATGGTTCCGCTTGGCTGATGCGGATAAAAATGGCAAGATCTCCAAAGAAGAACTCGAAAAATTCCTCAACCGTGGTCCCCGCGACAAAGATGCGCCCGGACCTCAGTTGCTCCAACGGTTGTTCCAGCGACTCGACAGCGACGGAGACGGGGCAATTTCCCAAGACGAGTTTCGCAAGTGGGCCGAACTGCGTCGTGATGGCTTCGGGGAAGGACTGCCGAAGTCTCGTCCTAATGCCAAGGGACTGGCCGATCCCCCGACTGCGAAGCCCGACGCCCCCGAGCAAGAGCCGAAGTCGTCCGAGAAATCGCTGCTTCCCCAAGTAGCTCCCCCGCCGAAGATGGGAGCGAAATCGCCCTCGGCCGAACCAGCAGCCCCACCGAAGACGGAACCGAGACGCCCGGCGGCCGAACCAGCAGCCCCGCCGAAAACCACCAGCACGCCCAGCAGTCGATCGGGTTCGGGCGATCCGATGGCGTTTTTCGAGAAGAAGATCCGTCCGGTTTTGGTGGAGCATTGCTACGCCTGTCATTGCTCGGAGCATCCCGACAAGGTCAAAGCGAATCTGGTGCTAGACACCCGTGACGGCGTGCGTCAGGGAGGAGACAGCGGCCCGGCGATCGTCCCCGGCAAGCCGAAGCAAAGTTTGCTGCTGAAAGCAATCCAATATCACGACGATTTGAAGATGCCTCCGAAAGGGAAGTTGCCCGAAGCGGTGGTCGCCGACTTTCAACAATGGATCGAGATGGGAGCGCCCGATCCGCGGGATGGCAAGGCGAAGGTGGTTCGTCAGGAAATCGACATCGTGAAGGGACGGGAGTTTTGGGCCTTCCAACCGCCCCAACGCAGCGAGCCGCCTCAGCCCCGCAATGCGACCTGGGCTTACGGTGACATCGATCGTTACATCCTGGCCCAACTG
>CALEEC010000003.1 GCA_937949245.1 uncultured Gemmataceae bacterium
GGTGCGACCCGTCCGGCACGTTCGCCGGCCCCGGCTCCGAATCCGAATCCCCCAACCACGGGCGAATTCGGCGAAGGACTCGATGACCTGGACCCGCCGGCCGCTGCTGCTCCATCATCGCCCCCGGCTTCGCCCGTGCCGGCCAACGAATATGGCTTCGATGCCGAAACCAACAGCCGATACGAGGAAATCAAACGCGGCGGCACCTATATCACCGAGCTGCAACAAATGACCATGGCGCAGCTTCTGAAAACCGCCAACGAAGAAGGGCTAAACAAAGAAGAATACCTTGGCCTGAAGAAACAAGATCTGATCTTCAAGATCCTCAAGGAACGCGTCAAACAAAATGGCCTGATGTTCGGCGAAGGCACTTTGGAAGTGCTGCCCGATGGCTTCGGCTTTTTACGCTCGCCGGACTACAACTATCTGCCTTGCCCTGACGATATTTACATCAGCCCCAGTCAGATTCGCCGCTTCGGCCTGCGCACCGGAGCCGTCGTTGCCGGTCAAATTCGTCCGCCTAAGGAGAACGAACGCTATTTCGCCTTATTACGGGTCGAAGCGATCAACTACCACGATCCCGAGATGCTGACGCAAAAGGTCGTCTTTGACGATCTGACCCCGCTGCATCCGAATTCGCGGTTAAAGCTCGAAACCGAGCCGACCGAAATGAACATGCGGATCATGGATCTGATCACCCCCATCGGTAAAGGTCAACGTGGCCTGATCGTCGCTCCGCCACGCACGGGGAAAACGGTCCTACTGCAAAAGATCGCCAACGCGATCCTGAAGAATCACCCGGAATGTTATGTGATCGTCTTGTTGATCGACGAACGCCCGGAAGAAGTGACCGAGATGCTGCGCAATGTCAAAGGGCCGCGAGCGGAGGTGATCAGTTCGACCTTCGACGAACCCACTTCACGCCATGTGCAGGTCAGCGAGATGGTCATTGAAAAGGCCAAACGGCTGGTCGAGTACGGCACCGATGTGGTGATTCTGCTCGATTCGATCACGCGATTGGCTCGCGCCTACAACACCGAGGTGCCGCACTCCGGCAAGATCTTGTCCGGTGGGGTCGATGCCAACGCCTTGCACAAGCCGAAGCGTTTCTTCGGAGCGGCCCGAAACATCGAGGAAGGCGGCTCGCTGACGATCTTGGCCACCGCCTTGATCGACACCGGCTCGAAGATGGACGATGTGATCTTCGAGGAATTCAAAGGCACCGGCAACATGGAACTGCATCTGGATCGTCGCTTGGTCGATAAACGCATCTACCCGGCTATTGACGTGAATCGCTCCGGCACCCGTAAAGAAGAACTTCTCCGCGACCCGGAAGAACTGCGGATGACCTACATCCTGCACAAGGTGTTGTCCGACATGAACCCCGTGGAAGCGATGGAACTGCTGATCAATCGCCTCAGTCGGTACAAGTCGAATGAAGAGTTCCTCCGCTCGGTGAACCTCGCTTAGCCGGTTGTCGGCTCACCGCGTTGGCTTGTTCATTTCGTGTCGTCGGCTCCCAGGTTTAGAGCTGCGGACGCCAGTCCGCAGGTGGTGCAAAGCCACCCGACAACCAGTTGCCCCCGACGACTGGCGTCGTCGGCTCCCAGGTTTTGGAGAGCCGCGGACGCCAGTCCGCGTGTAGTTCGGAACGAATGGGCGAGCCGTCGATGTCCGTCGACGGAGGTACAGAAACTCAGCTTCGCTCTCTGGAAAAATGAAAACGGAGTTGGCACAATCAGGGGCAGGACGATCGATCTTCGCACTCTCCCCGAAATCGCCCACGACGCGTTCGGATACACATTCGGAAGACGATACCAGGAATTTTCGTCGCCGAATCCGACACGATACGTTGGAAATCCTCCTCCCGATCGTCCTTGTACTCGAACCCGTTCTTCGTGCCGTTTCGGGAGTGAATCGACCATGCGAACTAGCCGACTTGCTCTACTGATGCTACCCGTACTAGTGCTGAGTTCTGCCCCACTCCATGCGGACGACAAAGACCTGGATGTCAAAGAGACGATTCGGCTCGGCCTTGAGTGGGTCGCCCGAGAACAAATCGTCGATGACTCCGGGGGGCATTGGGAAGCCAACGGGGGACAATATCCCACGACGATGACAGCCTTGGCCGGCATGGTACTGCTGATGGAAGGTAGCACCATGAAGGAAGGCAAATACTCCGAGCAAATCAGCAAGGCCGTCGATTGGTTTCTCAAACGCCCCCAAGCGAATGGGTTACTGGGCAACCCGAACAACCCCACCGAATCGAGCCGCTACATGTACGGCCACGGCTTCGGTCTGCTGTTTCTGTCGTGCGTTTATGGCGAGGAAGATCGACCGCAACGCCGTAGAGAACTGGAAAAGGTGCTGCGGAACGCGGTGAAATTCTGCATCAATTCGCAAACCGATCGCGGCGGTTGGGGGTACGTCTCGGCCAAAGAAGGGGGAAACTTTGACGAAGGTTCGGTGACCATCACCCAACTGCAAGCTTTGCGTGCCGCTCGCAATGCGGGCATCACCGTGGAAAAGGAAGTCATCGACAAGGCGATCAAATACTTGAAAGATTGCACCACGCAACGCGGCGGTATCATCTATTCACTGACCCACGGAGCGCCGGCCGTCGGCGGAGAACGTCCGCCCCTGACGGTAGCCGCGGTAGCTTGTTCGTTCAACGCCGGCGATTATGGCTCGGAGTACGGCAAGAAGTGGCTGAAATATTGCCGAGAATACATCCCGATCCAACGCGGCCGTGTCTCGCACGACGAATATCAAAACTACTACTATGCCCAAGCACTCTACGTCTTGGGCGATGATCGCTACGCCAAGTTGTTCCCGGAATCGCGGAACAATAAAGCTGACCAACTGACCTGGAGCGAGTACAAAAAGGTCATGTTCCCTTACATCAAGGAAACCCAGCAACGCTCGCAACCAGGTGCCAAATCCTACGGAAGCTGGACCGGCGGCTACATTGGACCAATTTACACGACCTGTGTCAATCTAACGATCTTACAATTGGAGAACAACACGCTGCCGATTTATCAGCGTTGATCCGATCGCGAACAGTCTCGGGGAGCCGATCGGAAATCTGTCTTTCCGTTCGGCTTCCACCTGATTTTTTATCCCATTGTCCACGAGCGATAAGACCGCAAACCATGAGTGAAACTACATCTGCGAACTTGGGACAAGACGATTTGGCCGCCATCCAGAAGTTGCAGGATGCCTTCCAAGAGATCAAACGCCAACTCTCCCGCGTGATCGTCGGTCAAGACAAAGTCATCGAAGAATTGTTGATCGCCTTGTTCAGCCGCGGCCACTGCATCCTGGAAGGGGTGCCCGGCTTGGCGAAAACTTTGATGATCAGCACCCTTGCCAAAACCCTCTCGCTTGATTTTAGCCGAATCCAATTCACTCCCGACCTGATGCCCGCAGACATCACCGGCACCGAGGTCATTGAAGAGAACCGAGCGACCGGTGCCCGTGAATTCAAATTCTTGCCCGGCCCGTTGTTCGCCAACGTCATCTTGGCCGACGAAATCAACCGGACTCCCCCTAAGACGCAAGCCGCTCTGCTCGAAGCCATGCAAGAACGCCAAGTGACCGTCGGTCGGGTGCGGCACAAGTTGGCCAATCCGTTCTTCGTCTTGGCAACGCAAAACCCCATCGAACAGGAAGGAACCTATCCGCTGCCCGAAGCGCAACAAGACCGCTTCATGTTTAAAGTATTTGTGAACTATCCGTCGTTCCAAGAAGAATTTGAAATCGCACGACGCACCACCTCGGTGCAAAACGAAGAAATCAGCCCCGTGCTGACCGGCGAACAAATTCTGGAACTGCAACTGCTGGTGCGCAAAGTGCCCGTGACCGACCATGTCATCAACTACACGTTGGCTCTGGTGCGGCAAACGCGGATCAGCGAACCGGGAGCGCCGAAGTACATCAAGGAATGGCTCTCGTGGGGAGCCGGGCCGCGAGCGGTGCAGAACCTCATCCTCGGAGCCAAAGCCCGTGCCCTGCTCAATGGCCGAGCCCATGTGCAGACCGAAGACATTCAAGCGTTGGCTCTGCCAGTGCTACGGCATCGCATTCTGACCAACTTCACCGCCGCGTCGGAAGGGGTCACCACCGACACCGTCATCAAGAAACTTGTCGAAGAAACGCCTCACAAAGAAGGCGAACTGACCAAAGATGAACGGTTCAAGAAGATTTTTGCCGGTTGATGGCCTAATGCGTAACGCGAAGCCGATGCCTACAACTCAACCGACACGCTGCGTTTCAGCAGCCATCGCTGCTTTGGGAAACGACGAAGGTCGTTTCCTAAGGGGCATGAACGCTTTTGGCCGATCCGCGCGGCGTTCGAGAAACTCGGCCGATCGGGTCGGCAAGCGTTGTTAGCGACGGGAACATCTGCGACTGGACCGAATTCAACCTCACGCTCGGCAATGGAAAGGCACAACGTGGCAGCAACTGCGGACGATCCTCGGCGGTTTCTCGATCCTCGCACCATCGCTCGCATTTCAGGGCTAGAAATCCGTGCTCGTCAAGTGGTCGAAGGGTTCATCTCCGGCATGCACCGAAGCCCGTTTTTCGGCCATAGCGTCGAGTTCGTGCAGCACCGAGAGTATGTGCCGGGCGACGATATCCGTCACCTCGACTGGAAGGCTTGGTCGAAGACCGACCGCTTTTACATCAAACAATTTGAAGAAGAAACCAACCTGCGCACGACGATCGTCCTCGACGTCAGTGAGTCGATGCAGTATGGCCGTAAAGGCGCGGCGATGAACAAGTATGAGTACGCCTGCACGGCTGCGGCTTGCTTGGCGTATCTGGTAGTCCGGCAACAAGATACGGTGGGCTTGATCACGTTCGATGCCGATCTGCGCCAGGTGGTTCCGGGGCGATCGTCGATGACGCATCTGGATGCGATCGTCAAAGCGATGGACATCAGTCGGCCACGCGAAAAAACCGATCCGCTGAAAATCCTGCGTCGCGTCGCCGAGGCTACCCCGAACCGTGGATTGATCATCCTCGTCTCCGATCTGTTGTGCGATCGGGAACCACTGTTCAAAGGGTTGGAGATGCTGCGGCATCGGCGGCACGATGTGATTGTGTTTCATGTGCTGGACGATGACGAACTCGAATTCCCCTTCGCGGGCACCACGAAGTTTGAAGGGATGGAACAACTCCCCGATCTCATCTGCGACCCACGGGCGTTGCGTCAAGGATACCTCGAAGCCCTGGAAGAGTATCTGACCGAAGTGCGTCGCGGTTGCAGCAAACAAGGTATCGACTACGCCCTGATCCGCACCAGCGACTACCTCGATGCCGTGCTGTCGAAAATGTTACACCGACGCATGTCGACACGAACCGGCAAAATGTAAGCGATATGAACCGCCAAGACTTCGGCAGCACGCATCAGCAAGGTGCCATAACCGGCTTACCGACCGAGTGAAAGCGAACGCCCGACGGCGACATTCGAGACGCTGTCGCCTACAACAAACACAACGGCTGGGAAAACGGAGCATCCGGCAGAACCTTCCCTTAGAGATGAGCAACTATGTTGGAGTCGTTTGCCAACCCGTGGGCCATGGCCGCCGGGACTGCCTTGATTAGCTCGCCGATCATTATTCACCTGATCAATCGTTTGCGCTATCGCCGGATTCGTTGGGCTGCGATGGAATTTCTGCTCAAAGCGCAAAAACGCATTCGTCGGCGATTGATCATCGAACAATTGATCCTATTGCTGCTGCGGATCTCGCTGGTACTGCTGCTGGGGGTCTTGCTGGCTCGGTTCCTCGGCTTTCGTCAAGCCGGTGGCAGTGACGCCAACGCCATCACCCTGCATGTGATTTTGCTCGACGACACCCCCAGCATGGGCGATAGCTTCAAAAATCGAGATGGCCGTAAGACCGACTCGTTCCAAGTCGCCAAAAGCACCATCGTCGATCGGATCGTGGCCACAGCCAACCAGGCTCCGACTCCCCAGCATTTGGTGTTATTGCGCCTGTCGGATCTGACGCATCCGTTCCCTAACGAACAATCCGGCCGTATCAACACGACCTTGATCCGCGAACTGCAACAGCATCTGGACCAATCGGAACTGACGACGGTGCATATCTCCCCGCTGGCCGGTCTGCAAGCGGCCCGCACCATCTTGGATGCCAACCCCGAGCAGAATCGCTACCTCCATTTCGTCAGCGACTTCCGCACCGCGGATTGGTCGCGGGAGGATCGCGAACAATTGACGACCAGCCTGGGAGAAATGAGTAAAGCGGGAATTCGCGTTCACTTCCACGACGTGGCCGCCCCCGATCGCAAGCCCACGCAAAGTCTGCCGGACTATCACCCCAACCTCGGCATTGTCGATCTGCGGGCCGAATCGCCCTTGGCCGTCCCCGATCTTCCTGTGGAATTTACGGTGCGCTTGGCCAACTACTCGCCGAGCGAAAAATCGGGGGTGCAACTGACCGTTCGTATCAACGGAGAAGAAAAACAAGAATTCTCGGTGGTCGTCCCCAGTCTTCCGCCCAACGTCGAAGTCGAAGAACGCGTGCTGGTGCGTTTCGATAAACCGTTGAACGATGACCCGCTGAGCCGTTTCCAACTGGTAACGGTGTCTCTCCCCGAGGAAAGCACCGGGTTGGCTTTCGACAACACCCGGCACGCCCTGGTGGAAGTGGTGGACTCCGTGCCACTGTTGCTGATCGACTCCAATCCGCTCAACGAAGGTCGCACGCCGGCCGACGACTCGTTCAACCTGCTGCGGTTTTTCTCCGACGCGGTGCCGGGCTATTCTCCCGTGGTCAAAAGCGTCGAAGAACTCGAACGCCCCGATCTGCGCAAATACGGTGGCATCTACCTGCTGAACGTTCCGCGGTTGACGCCCAAAGGTTTGAAGAACCTCGAAGAGTATGTTCGCTCCGGCGGTGGCGTCGCGTTTTTCTTGGGGCCGAAGATCGATCGCGCGTTTTACAACGAATTTCTCTGGGCCGATGGCAAAGGCTTATTGCCGGCCCCGTTGGCCAACAACCCGAATTTGGAACCCATCCCAGCCAAGATTCGCGGCGATTACCGCGCTGCGATGTTCTCCGGGATCAAAACTTTCGTCATGCAACTGATTCCGCGGGCCTCCGAGGAAGACCATCCGACTTTACGCGATCTGTATCGCGATGAACGCGGCTTGCGTGTGAACCCCGAAGACTACAACAAGTTTCTGCGGTTCGTCATCATCGACAAATATTGGCCCGTCACCGATCGGGCTAAGTGGTCAAAAGATCGTAAGACCCACGAATTGCTCTCACTGCCGAACTTCAAGCCGATCGAAACCTACCAAGATCGTGTGCGTTCGACTTTCGAGGCACTGTTCAATTCGCCCAAAGTCAAGACCGTCTTCGAGGCCAGCGGAGGAGACGAACTGAAAGAGACGCTCGAAAGTTGGCGCAGACAATTCGAGAAAAGCATCCGCGACGCCAAACCTTTGTACGAATTGAGCATGGGGATGGAAGAAATGCTCAAAGGCGAGGAAGACAAAGCCAACAAACGCGTCGCACTGAAGGAATTTTGGCAACGCCCAGAATTGATCGATGCCCGCAAACTGTTCGAGGAACTGCTCAACGATCTGCGTTACGGCGATCCGATCTACATGGCCAAAGAAGTCGGCAATGGCCGGGTGGTTTTGTTCACCACCACGGCCAACGCGACGTGGAACGACATCAACGGCTTCGGTCGCCCCTACTTCCCGCCGTTGCTCAAACTGATGCAGCAAAAGTACCTCGGCGCTGCGGGAACTGATGTCAACCAACTTGTCGGTGAGCGGATCGAAATGCGTTTCGATTCCACGCAATTTTCCGAAAACGTCCGTCGTCTGCTGCTGACGCCCGAAGCGCTGAAAGCACTGAAAGACAAGCCACTCAAGAAAGATGGCGACAAACTGGGCGTCGGCGACACTATGGAAAAAGATCCCGACTCCAAAGATCTGCTGCTCCGCTACAATCTGACGCTCAAGGACAAAACCTATCCGTCGTTGCTCGAACCGGGAGGCTATCTGCTGCAACTGGGAATCAAACAGGCCCCCTCTGCCGCAGGTGAGAAAGCCGACGAAGTTCCTCTGTATCGTGGTTTCGTCCTCAACGTCGATACTCGAGCCGAGGGGGATCTACGCCGCATGGACCGCGAAGAGTTGCTCAAACAATCCCCCGGTGCCCAACTGCACACCGTAGATACCAACCTCACCGAGGTGCTCAAACTGAAGGAAAACGACCTGTCCGAAGGTTGGCGATTGTATGTCTTGTTGTTGCTGATTCTGTTGGCAGAGCAGGCAATGGCAGTACGCTTGAGTTTCCATCAAACGACTGGCGGCCCAGCAACGACCTTGGGGGCACTCGGAGCAGTCGCGAGGAACTAATGAGCCGAGCAAGAATCGCGGGAATACGTTGCGAGGAACTAGTGCACCATGTGAAAAAGAGGATCGCGGGAATACCTTGAGCAATGCCACTGTTGCGAATGACTTTACGGATCGGGAAAAGGCGAAACGTCTATGAATGAAACGCAACCTATCCAGCAGAGCGAATTGATCTTTCGCCGCTTGACCGAGCCATTGAATCTATTCGGTTCATCGTATGATCCGATCTATTGGCTTGGCTTGCTGATACCGTTGTTGCTGTTGGGGCTGGCTTACGTCGTGTGGATGTATCGCCGCGATGCCCAGTCGATCCATTGGGCTTGGGCGAGTGTTCTGGGGTTGCTCCGCTTCGCGGTGTACCTGATCCTGGCCCTGATCTTCCTGTTGCCGGCACGTCAAAATTGGGAGCAGAGCAAACGCTTCTCGCGAGTGATCGTAGTCTTCGATGTTTCGCCTAGTATGACGAAACATTCCGACGATCCTTCAGAAGCCCCGAGCGGCAAACCGCCCCGGCCGCGGATGGAGCAGGTCATCGACTTCCTCACTGATCCATACATCGAAATGGATGTCGAAGGTAAACGCACCCAAGCGACCTTCCTGCAAAAGTTGGCGCGGCAAAATCCGGTGTGGGCGTACCGATTCGCTAGGCAACTGGACGAAGAGGCGGCCGTCTTCGCCGCTCGGGACAATACGACGAATTGGACCGATGCCGATTGGAACGCCTGGATGCAGACAAGCGAAGACGCTCAATGGAAAGCCGAGGATTGGCGCAAGTGGATGACGTTGGATCTGAAATACTGGCTACTGCGGCAATTGTCGCCGGCCGGACGGGAAGCTTTGGCCACCTCGAAGGAATTTGACCCGCAACAACCGGGCAACGATGCCTGGGCCGCCGCGTGGTCGGCCAAGAAGCCGGAAGAAATCTTCCCCGCCAATTTGCCGAAAGCCGATCGCGACAAACTGACGACCCTAGTAGTTCCCAAAGACACGGCAGGACGCAACGTTATCACGCCCTTGTTGGCACGCAGCGATCTGGCTTTGCGTCTGACACAGGGTACCGAAGTGGCGGCCTCGATACAGACGGTCTTAGAACGCGAAGCACGGAACATGCCGCAGGCAGTCATCGTCTTCAGCGATGGTCGAAGCAATCTCGGTTCCGATTCCAACATCGCGGCCTTGCGTCAGCGAGCCAAAAGCGAAAACGTGCCGATCGTGACCGTGGCCGTCGGCCAAGCCCGCGAACGGACAGAGTTTCGCTTCACTGATGTGCAAGTACCCAGCCGCACCCCTCCCGATGAGCCATTCAAGGTCTATGTCGAAGCGGATGGCGAAGGCTTCGGCTCCAAAGAAGTCGAAATCTTTCTCGATGTCTATCTCCCGGACGCGGAGACGCCCAGCCATTCGATCCCGGGACGGTTGAAATTCCCACCGCCCGATCCTTCGCCCAATGCGCCCCCCCCTCATGCGACCACCGAGTTCATCCTCGACCCGACCCTGCCACGCACCGGCGGTGGGAGCACTTCGGGAACATCGTCCGAATCTATGCCCGAACCTTTGCCGGAACATCTGCTGAAAAAACGCATCGGCTCCAATGAATTGCTCAAGCCTTACGAACTGATCGAAGGGCGATGGACTTTCCGCGCTCGGGCGGTCAAACCGGATGCGAAGTCGGCCAGTACGGCGGTCACTCTCAAAGGGCCACGCAACGATTTGTTGGAGAAAACGGTCCTCTCCGATACGCCGTTGCCCGCCGTGCGGGTAGCCAAACGCGCTCCGCGCACTCTGCTGATCGCCAGTGGGCCGAATCACGACTTCCAGTTCCTGCGGACGCAGTTGGTCCGCGATCAAGTCGATCTGAGTATCTGGCTGCAAAACGAAGGAGGGCGTTCAGGACAAGTGGCTCTCGATGTGCCGCCCCACCGTGTATTGAAGCGGTTCCCCTACTACATGACCGCCCGCAAAGCGGAAGATGCTCCCGAAACGAAAGAAGCCAACAAAGACCCCGACAATCCCGAACGCTACTACGATCTGAACCTGTACGACTTGATCATCGCCTTCGATCCCGATTGGACCCAACTGTCGGCTCAAGAAGTGAGGATGCTCAAATCGTGGGTGCAAGCCAACGCTGGGGGCCTAATTATCGTCGCAGGCAACGCCTTCACCTACCAACTGGCTAGCCTCGAACCGACCGATCCGTTGTATCCGCTACTCAGCCTTTACCCGGTGGTGCCCAAGAACATCCGTTTGGGCAATCCCCGCAAGTCGTCTACCAAGGTGCCGTATCGACTGTCGTTCCCCGGCATCAGTCCCGATACGAGCTTCTTGCGTTTGGACGACAGCACGGTCAACGAACTGACCGGCTGGGAACGCTTCTTCACTGGCAGAGACGATCCCCCGCAGACCGAACCGAAACAACTCGAACGGCTCGAACGGGGTTTCTACAGCTACTATCCATTGGAATCGCTCAACCCCGCGGCTCAGGTGATCGCTCGTTTCGTTGATCCGTTGGGTGTCAACGACAAGGGGGAATATCCTCCTTACCTGGTGACGATGTCCGCGGACAAGGGCCGCACCGTGTTCATTGCCAGTGCCGAAACGCGACGATTGCGGCAGTACAACGAAGGCTACTTCGAGCGCTTCTGGACCAAACTAGCCCGATACGCCAGCGAAGGCCGCATGAAAGATCAGGTCAGCCCCAGTCGGATGCTGATGAACACCGAATTCGCTTCGGGCGGCTATATCCGCATGCGGGCAGAGTTGTTCGAGATCCGCGACTCGATCATTCAGCCGATCCCGAAAGACGCCCAACCGCGGTTTAGCATCGAGATCGAAGAATTGGCCAGCGCTGCCGATACGCTCGATTCGGCTAAGACCGAACGAGAAATCGCCGAACGGCAAAAACGCCAGCAAGCGGAACGCGATCGAATCAATCAGGCGATCAAAAAGAAATTCGAGCAAGAATCGACAGTGCTTCTCCCCGAGACAGGCCGAGCCACTTGGCGTGGCGTGTTCCAAAAGCAGATCCGGGCAGAACCGTCGATCTTTCCCCCAGGCAAGTACCGCATCAAGGTGGCTGTGCCGAATTCTTCGGACGTGATCAGCGCCGTCTTTTCGATTGTCAGCTACGATCGCGAACTTCGCGAAACGCAACCCGACGAAGAAGCACTAAGGCAGATGGCCACCCCTTTGGAAGAACTCCGCTCGCGGATTTCCAACGACGACCTGTACAACGCCCTGCAACGCGAAACGCTCAAACTCGGCGGAGAGACGCAACGCCTGCTGTTTCGCATCGAAAATCGCGAAGCCTTGCGGTTGGTCAGCGATATGATCAAAGCGCAAGAACGGTCCGAACTCAACCGCAGCGGTCTGGTCGATCTGTGGGACCAAGGGCCGGTCCTTGAATCCCGCACGATTTTAGGCATCGACATTCGCGAAAGCAAATTGCCCTGGCTGTTGTTGCTCGCCGTCGGACTGCTGACGGTGGAATGGTTGATCCGCAAACTGTTGCGTTTAGCATAATTTGTCCCTGCTGGGCTGGACACGAACTGAACGACACCGACCGGGAACCGACGCATGGTTACGACTTTATCCGCCCCAGAATCGGCCACACCGAAGCTCGATGAGAAACTGTCGCACCCGTTGCAACGTCTGCGCAAATACATCCGTGCGTATGTCTTGCTGGAAGGCTTGCTCACGGCAGGAGTATTTTTGAGCGTCTGGTTCTGGGCGGCCTTGGTCCTCGACTTCGGCTTTTTCAAACTGACCGGCGTCGATTGGGTCCAAGATCTCCCTCGCGAACTGACCTTCGCTCAAGGTCGGCGGTTCATCCCTTTGCCGATTCAAGCCACCGTATTGACTTTGGTCGGCATCGCCTTTGTCGGCCTGCTGATTCGCAAGATCGTCATTCGGCAAACGCGGACCTTCAGCGATGAAGCCTTAGCCTTGGTCCTCGAACGACGCTACCCCGAACTTTTGGGCGATCGGTTGATCACCGCCGTTCAACTGGCCGACCTGAAGAAAGCCGAGTCATACGGTTACTCGGTGCCGATGGTGGTCAAAACCGTTCGCGACGTGCGCAAGGTAGTGGACCAAGTCGATCTGTCCGGGGTGTTCGACTGGAAACGGCTGTATCGGCTCACGATTTTGCTGGCGGTACTGACATTGGGCATTTTCATCTTCTGCGGGGCCATCTACGCGCTGGTGTACCGTCAACCGGCATTCCGGCAGTTTGGCTGGCGTTTTTTCCACGTCTCGCAGATTTTGGCCGAACGCAACCTGCTCCTGAAGACGACCCCCTGGCCGCGGCGTGCCTACTTTGAATTCGTCGATTTTCCCAGCGAAGGTGAACTGCACCTGGACCGCGAAACCCCGACTTGGACCTGTCGCGTGCAAGCCTATCAATGGGTCGTGCCCGATCGAACCCGTTTCGACGGTTGGCGTCCTATGACCTGGGGCGACCTCAGCTACGCGATCTTACGCAGCGAACCGCCCAAGTTGCCCATCGAACTATTCCGTCAGATGGCTAGCGAGAATCCTACGTTGGCGAGCAAACTCCCCAGCGAACTGCTTCGCTGGAGGGACGATCCCTATGAATGGAAACTCGATCGCGTGCAGTCGGCGATGAAAATTCCCGAGGTGCGGAAGTACCTCAACGATCGCCTCCCAGGCCAAACTTTCTTGGAGCTGGCGGAGAAGGTCTTCGATCGGCTCGAACGGGAAGCGGCTCGCCCCAGCAATTGGCGCAAGTTCCGCCGACTGGTTCTGCCGGAGACTTTGGCGTTCCGCTATCGCGGCAAAACCACCGGCGAAGATGCCGACATGCCCAAAGTCGGCGAAGTTTATGCGTTGGAAACGTCATTCAAAGAATCCGTCCAGGTGCAAGTTCGAGGCGAAGACGCGGTGTCTCCGTGGTTGCCGATCATCCTCGAACCCCGCCCGACCTTTCCTTCGCAAACTTTCTTCCGCACGGAATATCGGCCGGCTTATCTGTTTCATCGTCCGCCGTTGAACGGCTCGCTGCTGTCGTTGCGCGGATTGAAACAAGAACTGCGGAATATCAACATCTCCACCGAAGGACCGCGTTCGAGCTTCACCATCCCCGAAGGCACCGATTTCATCCTCCACGGGATTGCCGACAAACCTTTGAAAAGCCTGGTGCTGGAACCGGTCGAGAAGAAATTCCCCGGTGCCTACACTGGTCAGAAGCTCGCCCCGATACCGATTCCGCTGCAACCAGTCACCTTGGAAGACGGCCGGGTGGAAGACCGTGCATTCGAGTTCCGCTTCACCGACGCGATGCGAGTGATTGCACCGACGGAATTCAAACTGAAATTGACCGACATCTACGGCGTCGTCGGCGAACGCGTCGTTAGCGTGGAACCAATCGCCGATCGCGCCCCCGATGTCAACGTCAAGCTCGACGAGGCGATCCGCAAAGTCGAAGGCACCAACTACTACATCTGCACCGCTCGGGCACGCATTGCCTTCGCTGCGGATAGCAAGATTTCTGACGATAATGGCCTGTGGGATGTGAAGTACGAATTCAAGGTATCGCGGCTGGAATCCGAACTGAAAATCCGCACCAAAGCGATGATCGCGGCCGGGGCACTGGGCCAGACCCCCCAATTGCCGGGGTTAGGCTCCGCGATTTTCGGCCCGTCGTTCTTGGCAGGCTTTGGCGTCAATTTCCTCAGCGACGAGGAATCGGATCAAATTCGTGCCGCGGTAGCTCTATTCGGGGGGGCACCTCCCGCGCCCAGTTGGTTGCTGTCGGCTTCGATTGTCGGTTCGATCGGCGGAATGCCCGTCAGTCTGCCGACCTTCCTGCAGGAACGCGAACGCAAAGGCCGCGACTTCAACGATCAGCCGACCGATGTGCCTCTGGAGGTGCTTCAGCAGCGGTTACGCCAACCTCCTCCCCCCGGGGCGCAACTGCCGATGATCCGCCTGTTCGACTTCAAAAAACGCACTGAAGAAGAACAATTTCACCTGATGCGCTATCTGCCCAACCTCGACCGTTCGCGGGGTCAACCGCGCTACTGGCTGCAACTCACCTTAGCGGCCAACGATCTGAATGCCGAGAATGGCAGCCCGGTCATCAGCCGCAATAGCGAAACCTTCCGTATTCTGCTGGTCACCGAAGGAGAATGGCTCAACGAGGTGACCAAAGAAGAACGCAAACTTGGCAAGGAACTCAGTGCTATCATCGAGCGGCTCAAGGAGAAACAAACGGAGTTGATCGAACTGTCCAACCTGATCAACGGCCCCAAGAGCGAAACGGAAATCCAAGCCCGACTGACGGAATTTCAACGCGGGGTTCAACTGGGCACCTCGGTACAGATTCAGGAAGCCATCCGTGAAAAGCAGAGCGAGACGGGGCGTGTTCTGGAAGATTATTTCCGCATCCTCCGCGAGTATGAACTGAATCTGAAACCCGATCCGCAAGCCCGAGCCTCGGGCACCGAACGCGAAAGCCAAGAGCGAGAATTGATGATCTCCCGGCTGAGCGAGCGAATTTGCTACCCGCTACGCCGCATCCTCAAGGGCGAAACCCAAGACGGCCGACTGGTGGGCCGCAATTTCGAGCGTGCCGACAAAGTTTACGCCGATCTGCACAAAGCCATCGTCGACCTGTCGGCCGACTCGAAGCAGATCAGCGACGCCCAACGCCGCAAAATCTTCGACACCCTGCGAGCCAACAACGGTGAAGGCACGCGCCGGGCGGTCGACGAATTCGCCGAACTGATCGCCGAACTTGAAAAGGTTCAAAGCGCCATCGGCGAATTGAGCAAATTGCAAGAGGTCATCAAGAGCTTTGGCCGATTGGTCAACGCTCAGAAGACCATCCAAGAGCAGTTGGCCGGCCTGCTCGCGGGGTCGGAAAAGAGTGTCACCGATGCCACGATCATCGCCCCGGCCCAGACGATACCGTTGACCGGCAAATCGAAAGTCCGCTTCTCCGTCGATTTCGGCGCGAGCGCCACCGAAGCTGTCAAGGTGAAGATCGAAGCACCTCCGACCAGCGGTTTGAAGATCACCCCCACCGAAGTGATCGTCAAACCCAACGACGAAGATACCGAAACCAAAGCCGAGTTTGAGGTCGAACCAACTCAGGAAGGCAAGTTCGTCCTGCGTTTGTCCTTCCCCAGCGGAGAAACCAAGACGTTAGAGTTGACCGTGACGAAATAACCGTCCGCCGGCCGCCCCATCGCTCTTGCGCCCGACTCCGCAAGCCCATCGCCTCCCCGATTGCACCGTCTTTCCCGGTCAATCGGGGAGATTGAACGTTCGTTCGGTCGCTCAAGAACCTTGACGGTTCAGCGGCGAAGTTGGCTCGCGGCGGAAGTTCGTCAGAGGAGGCGAGGTTTTCCAGTTCGCCGGATTTCCGAATCGGTGGTTGGAATCTTCTTTCGTCGTTGCCTTAGGAGTAGGAACAGAAGGCGAATCGTTCACGCTCGTTCGATTTCGAGCGGTCAGCGTAGCTTTTCTTTGAAATCCGTTCGCTCGCTTGCTAAAATGAAAAAAATGTCTGCCCTTTCAATTCGCTCGAAGGTCGTGCCTACCATGCGACGCTGTTTTGCCGTGCTTTTTGCCATCCTCGGGTTGCTGCTCCCCGTTCCTGGAATGGCCTTGGAACCGATTCGCTTCCCTCGCACACCGGATATTTCCCCCGATGGCAAATGGGTCGCCTTCAGTTACCTGGGCGATATCTGGCTCGTCGAATCGATCGGCGGCACCGCAAGGCAATTGACCAGCCACGAAGCTCATGAAATCCATCCCGTGTTCAGCCCTGATGGCAAATCGATCGCGTTTTCGTCCAATCGCCACGGCAGTTACGATGTTTTTGTCATGCCCGTGTACGGCGGCAAACCCACACGCTTGACCTTCGATTCGGCCCAAGAAATGGTTTACGGTTGGTCGCCGGACGGCCGGTCCATTTTGTACACCTCGACTCGTTCGACGGCCTATCCGTTTGCCTTTGAACTGTACACCGTGCCGGTGGTCGGAGGGGCCGAGCGGAAATTGCCCATTGCCGAGGCGAAGGAAGGGGCATTCTCCCCCGATGGCAAGATGATGGCCTACATCCGCGGGCCAGGAACCTGGTATCGCAAAGGCTACCGCGGATCGGCCAATGATGATCTGTGGTTGGCCGCCCTCGACGGTTCCTTCGCTCGTCGAATCACTGACTTTCCCGGTCTAGACGCTGCTCCCATGTGGTCGCCCGACCAGCGCAAACTCTACTTCGTCAGCGAAATGTTTGGCACCGCGAACATCGTTTGCCAAGACCTCACCGCGAACTGGACCCAACCCATTGTCGAGGGCAAACCGCGGCAGATCACCCAACATCAGGAAGACGGTGTTCGCCGAGCGCGACTCAGTGCCGATGGCAAAACCTTCGTATACGAATGCGGAGGCGACCTTTGGACACACTCCCTGGTGACAGGCCAAAGCCGTAAACTCGTTATCGAAGCCTTCGCCGACGACAAAGGCAACAGCGAACGCACCGTCACCTACACCAACTCGATCACCGATTATGCCATCTCCCCGGATGAACAACACGTCGTCACAGTGACTCATGGCGAATTGTTTCTGTCCAAGTTCCCCCTCGGTGGCAAAGCGACACAATTGACCGATTCGCCGGCGTTCGATCATGGCGTCCGTTGGTCCCCTGATGGCAAAAAACTTCTGTTCCTCTCCGATCGCACGGGAGTCGAGGATCTTTACCTTCTGGAACCCGACGACCCGGAACACCCCGAATTGATCAAAGCACACAAATTCAAAGTGACGCAACTGACGCACACTCCTGAAGAAGAACGCGCCGCGAGCTTTTCGCCCGATGGCAGCCGGATTGCCTTCATCCGCTCCGGCAAATTGTTCACGATGAAACCGGACGGAACCGAACTGAAGACCATCGTGGATCAACCCCAAGTGTTCGACTACGATTGGTCTCCCGACTCGAAATGGCTAGCCGTGGCCAAGTTCGACGGTTCCTACGCCAGCGAGGTGTTCATCCTCCCCAGCAACGGGGGCGAAATGAAAAACGTCACCCGCTATGCCACCTTCAACGGCGATGTCACTTGGAGCAATACCAATCATAAAATCAGCTTCCTCAGTCAACGGCGGGGTGTGTACGGGATGCACGTTTTGTCGCTGCAAAAACCGGCTGCTCCGGGTGCGCCGGCCAGCAACGATATCGACTGGGACGACATCCATTTGCGTGTGGAACGCGCTGCGGGTATCTCGGCCGAGGGAGGCACCATCTCCCCGGATGGCACCCGGGTTGCGTTCCGCTCGACGGCCAATGGGGACGACCTGTGGCTCGCTTCGTCCGATGGCCGATCGTTGTTCCGTCTGACCAACAGCAACCTACGCCCGCGGCACATTCACTGGCTGAAACGCGGCGTGCCAGGGATCGTCTTCCTCGACCGCGACGGTGCCTTACGCGTAGTCCGTGCCGGCGTCGCCTTTCCCGCCCCGACTCCCATGCCCGAACCGGATCGGTTCAACCTCCAAGCCAAGCTGACCATTCGCCAAAACGAAGAATTTTTGGAAATGTTCGATCAGAGTTGGCGCATCTTGGCCAACTATTTTTACGATCCGCAATTCCATGGCGTCAATTGGCAGAGCATCCGCGAGAAATATCGCCCCATGGTCGCCCATGTAGCCATGAAAGAAGATTTGTATGCACTGATCAGCCTGATGTTGGGAGAGTTGAATTCGTCGCACCTGGGCATCAGTGGACCTGGCCGAACACCAAGCGAACTGACGGCCGATCTGGGGATATTGTTCGACGAAACCTATCGCGGGCCGGGATTGAAGATCGCCGAGATTCTCAAGCGTGGTCCCGCCGATAAACGCGGCATCCACCTTCAACCTGGTGACCTCTTGTTGAGCATCGATCGCGTGCCGCTCAACGATCAAGCGAACCTCAGCCGACTGCTCAACGGCAAAGCCGGCGAAACAGTGCTTTTAGAGGTGACCTCGAATCCTGCTGATCCAAAAGCGTCGCGGAAATTCGAGTTGCAACCTATCGCCCGAACGCAAGCGGCAGAGTTGATGTATGAACGCTGGATTACCCGCAACGCCCAGATGGTCCACCAACTCAGCAACGGCCGACTGGGCTATGTGCATATCCCCTCGATGGACGAA
>CALEEC010000004.1 GCA_937949245.1 uncultured Gemmataceae bacterium
GCAAGGTGGCTCGACTCCCAGAAAGCGAAAGACCTCCATCACCGCGTTGAGTTGCCCTTTGCCACCGTCGATGAGCAAAATGTCGGGGAAGATGCCCTCTTCCTCGCCCGGCACCGCTCGGCGAAAGCGTCGGCTAATCACCTCCCGCATCGAAGCGAAATCGTCGATCCCCTCGACACTTTTGATCTTGTACTGCCGATAACCGGGCTTGAACGCGACCCCATCGACAAACGACACCAGCGAAGCGACCGTATCTTCGCCGGCTAAATGGGCAATGTCTACCCCTTCGATGGTTCGCGGCGTCTTGGACAATCCCAGCACTTTGCGTAAGCCCACCAAGCCTTTACGAGGATCGAGAGCGGTGAACACATGGGGTTGGATGTCTTTGTCGGCTTCGCCCCGAAGTTCCAGCACGCGTAACGCTTTGATCTCGTCTCGCAGCCGAGCCGCTTTCTCGAAATTCAGAGCCTCCGAAGCGGCTAGCATGTCGCGTTCCATCTCCCGCAGCAGTCGATCCTTCTTCCCTTCAAGGACGAGCCGCAACGCCCGGATCTGCTTGCGGTAGTCTTCGCGGCTGACGCGAAGATTGCATGGCGCGGTACACTGGCGGATGCTGTGCAACAAACACGGACGAAACCAACGCCAACGCGGTTCGTCGGAACGGATGTCCAACGAACAGGTGCGGAACTGAAAAATCCGCTGCAACACTTGAATCGCGGCCCGCAAACTCCGCGCACTGGTGAACGGACCATACAACTTGACGCCGCGGGAACGCGGCTTGCGGGTAAATTCCACGCGGGGGAATTCCTCGCGAATGCGGATTTGCAAATAGGGGAACGACTTGTCATCTTTCAAATCGATGTTGAACTTCGGCTGAATATCCTTGATCAGCCGGGATTCGAGCAAGAGGGCATCGACTTCGGTTTCGGTGCCGATGAAATCGATGTCAGCAATGAGTTTGACCAGCTCTCGCGTCCGTGGATCTTCGGCAGCGGCGGCCGTGAAATAATGCGAGGCCCGATGCCGCAGATCTTTCGCTTTCCCCACATAGATGACCTGCCCCAGACGATCCTTCATCAAGTAGACCCCCGGCGCGTGCGGAAAGGTTTTGACTTTGTCGCTGGGCGTCGTTGGAGTTAGTGGAGTGTTCGGTTCCGTGTCGGCCATACGGCACCTCATCCGTTAGCACCCGCTTGAGCAAAACGCGATGCGCAGTTGCACTTCATATTGTAGTCGATCTCGTCTTCCCGCGGCATTAGAGTCGATCCCGCCCCCCAGCAAACCGTCCGACGTCCGGCGACGGAGTTGTTCGATTCTCCCCGAAGACTCGCGTCGTTGGCTCCGATGTTCATGCGAACTGCCAACGCAAGTAGGCAGAGGGCAAAACCTGAGTTGTCGCAATTCGGCAGCAGCGTGCTTCGCCAGCGAGGGGACGGAACAAAACGGAAATTCTGTTCACTCGGACCAGAACTCCTCTACCCTGTTGCCGTTTGGGTGCTACTCTGAACAGAGAAGCCCTGGCAGCGGAGAGAAGGAATGGGTGAACAGTATATCTTCACGATCGAAAACTTGTCGAAAGTCTACGGCAAGAAAGAGGTCCTGAAAAACATTTGGTTGGCGTTTTATCCTGGTGCGAAGATCGGTGTGATCGGTAGCAACGGTGCTGGGAAATCGACCTTGCTGAAGATCATGGCCGGCGTCGATAAGGATTTCTTGGGCACCGCTCGTCCGGCAGACAACATCACGATCGGCTACGTTCCCCAGGAACCTCGGCTAAACGAAGAGAAAGACGTCTTGGGGAATATCGAAGAAGCGGTCGCCAAAAAACGCCAGATCCTCGCTCGACATCAACAGATCGGCGAAGAATTAAGCAACCCCGATGCGGACTTCGACAAATTGATGGAAGAGATGTCGCAATTGCAAGACATCATCGATCATCAAAATCTGTGGGAACTCGACCGGCAACTCGAAGTAGCAATGGACGCGATGCGTCTTCCTCCGGGAGACGCCCCCGTGCGGCAACTTTCCGGGGGCGAAAAGCGTCGGGTCGCCTTGTGCAAAACCCTCCTACAACAACCCGATCTGCTGCTGTTGGACGAACCGACCAACCACCTGGACGCCGAGTCGGTCGAATGGCTGGAACGCCATCTGCAAGAGTACCCCGGCACGGTCGTCAGTGTGACGCACGACCGTTACTTCCTGGACAACGTGGCCCAATGGATTCTCGAATTGGATCGTGGTCAGGGCTATCCGTTCAAAGGGAATTACTCGGCATGGTTGGAGCAAAAACAAGCCCGACTGGAACGGGAAGAGAAAGCCGAGAGTGCCCGCAAGAAAGCCCTGGCACGGGAACTGGAATGGGCCAGGATGGCTCCGCGGGCGCGGATGGCCAAGAACAAAGCCCGCCTAAGCGCCATCGAAAAATTGGCCGCCCAGGAGTACGAAGAGCGCGAAGACGAATTGGTGATTCAGATTCCCCCCGGCCCGCCGCTGGGCGATCTGGTCGTCCGAGCCGAAGGAGTGGCCAAAGCCTATGGCGATCGCTTGTTATTTGAAGACATGAATTTCGACCTCCCCAAAGGAGGCATTGTCGGCGTCATCGGCCCCAACGGAGCGGGCAAGACGACCTTGTTCAAGATGATCGTCGGCCTCGAGAAGCCCGACGCGGGGACGTTACGGGTCGGCGAAACGGTCGTGCCGGCTTACGTCGATCAATTCCGCGACCAACTCGATCCCAACAAAACCATTTTCGAGGAAATCACCGGCGGAGCCGAATATCTGCTTTTGGGCAAACGCAAAGTGGCTCCGCGCGGCTATGTAGCCCGCTTCAATTTCAAAGGCCCCGACCAACAAAAACGGGTCGGCGATTGCTCCGGGGGCGAACGCAATCGCATTCACCTGGCCAAACTGCTTCGCGGTGGAGGCAACCTGCTGCTGTTGGACGAACCGACCAACGACCTCGACGTCGACACCCTGCGTGCTCTGGAAGACGCTCTCATCAACTTCGGCGGCTGTGCCGTGGTGATCAGTCACGATCGCTGGTTCCTGGATCGCATTGCGACGCACATCCTCGCGTTCGAGGGCGATAGCAAAGTCGTTTGGTGCGAAGGAAACTACCGCACTTACGAAGAACAACGTAAAGCGCGTCTGGGACAAGATGCCGACCAACCTCGGCGCATTCGCTACAAGAAACTTCACCAAGGGTGATCGGGTATCATCGATAAGCCGAGGTGGCGTCGGTCCCTATCGTTTTCGCTAAGAAGTGAGCCGACACGCATGATGGAGTTGGTCGAAGTTACCAAAGTTTATCAACAAGGTCGCCGATCGGTACAAGCGGTGCAGGGAGTCAGTCTCCGCATCGATACAGGAGAATTCGTCTCCATCATGGGACCTAGTGGTTCGGGGAAATCGACCCTGCTGCACCTTTTGGGCGCGCTCGACACTCCAACTTCGGGGCGAGCGTTGTTCCAAGGGCAAGACTTGCAAGCCATGACCGATCGGAAACGCTCGCTGCTGCGACGCAATTGCATCGGTTTTGTCTTCCAATTCTTCAATCTGTTGCCGACGTTGACCGCGGTAGAGAACGTAGCCCTCCCGCTGTTGTTGGGAGGTGAACGCCGTTCGTTGGCCACCAAACGAGCCTGCGAATCGCTCGAACGCGTGGGAATGGCTCACCGCAAAGATCATTTTCCCGAGGAAATGTCCGGCGGAGAAATGCAACGTGTCGCCGTCGCCCGCGCTTTGGTGACCAACCCGGAAGCCGTCTTGTGCGACGAACCGACGGGGAATCTGGACAGTGCCACCAGTCGAGAGATTTTGACTTTGCTCAGCGAATTGCCCGAACCGGGAAAACGCTCGGTGGTCATGGTCACCCACGACCCGACTGCCGCCCAATACGGTACACGCTTGGTGCGGGTAAGCGATGGACGGTTGGACTCTGATGAACCGATCAGTTCGCACTCTCCCGTCTCTCGGGAACGCCTTGCGGTTCCCCACTGAACCACCCCATCGCCCATCGCCGTTGGCCCCCCGTGGTCCTGCGAGAATCGTCGATGTTCGGAATCTTCCGCTCCCTAAGTGTGCGTTACCTATGTCAACACTGGGACCGCGCCTTGCTGATCGTTTTCAGCATTGCCTTGGGTGTCGGCACCTTGGTTTCGACACGCATCTTGACGAATTACCTCGATGCCGGTTTGCAAGATACGATCGCCCCGCTGCGGATCGGCGATTTCACCATCAGCAACGGCGAGATCGGCGTTCGCCTCGAACTGTTGCGTGAACTACGCGAACCTCCCATCGAGGGGATTGAGACCTTGTCCCCTTTGCTTTTGGATCGCGTCGAACTCCCTTGGCTCAATCCCAACATCACCCTTCATTCCGCCCGACGTAAAGCGGTTCTGATCGGCGTGGAACTCGAATACTCGGACCTGAGGACGAATCTTCAAGGCCAAGCCCGCGAAGGGGTTCGCTGGGAACTGTTCCCCGACTTTTGGAAACGGTTGCTCCTGTATCCGACGCAACCGAAAGTGCTGATCGGCCGAGCCATCTATGAAGATATGCAGGCCAAAGGATTGGCTACGGACAAACCTTTTCCGATTCGTTTTGCCCAGCAAACAACCGAGGTCATCGCCTTGGGCGTCATCGACATCGACGAAGGTCCCGCGGCCACTTTGGGGCGGAATGTCCTGGGTATCGAACTCGAGACAGCGACGAAAGTCGTCGGCCGACCGGGGCAGATCGATCGTATCGACGTGAAATTGGCCCCCGGTGCCGACCGAGCTACGGTAATTGCCGCCTTGCAACGACGCCTTGGGAACCGTGCCGAGGTGGTCACCCCCGAAGACGAGGCGAAAGCCAACGATGACCTCGTCGGTGGCCTGAAGTTGGGCTTTCTCGCTTGTTCGTTCGGCGCGATCGTGATCGGCTTGTTTCTGGTGTACAACGCCCTGTCGGTCAGTGTCGCGGAACGGCGGCATGACATTGGGGTGATGCGTTCGTTGGGGGCGACCCGTTGGCAAATCGGTTGGTTGTTCACTGCAGAGGCCCTAAGTTTGGGTTTCGCCGGCGCGTTGTTGGGCATCCCCTTGGGCCATTGGCTAGCCGATTTCGCCCTGAATTTGGTGAAGGAAGAGATCCAAGATGTTATGTTCGGCGATTTGCAAACGGCGACTCGCTTGCAAGGTCGTAGCGTGCTAGCGGCCTTGGCCGTGGGGATGGCCACCGCGTTATTCGCTGCGTTGGTCCCGGCAATGCAAGCGGCGGCCGACGAACCTGCGGACGCAGTTCGACGTGCCCCTTCCTCTGCCGGTCGTTGGGCCAGACTGCTCCACCGCCTCTGCTGCCTGGTGCTGATTTTCGGCGGCATCGCTTTGGTAGCCTTCCGTCACGACTTACCGCATCGCATCGGCAGTTATGGTGGCATGGTCTGTTTTCTCACGGGGAACCTCTTGGCCATGCCACTGTATGTCGCCTGGATGGCTCGCTTGCTTCAACCGTTGGCTCGAAATTTCTTAGGAGTCGAAGCCCGTTTGGCCGCCGACAATCTGTTGCGTTCCCCCGGTCGCACGGGGGTTGTGATTGGTGCCCTTGCTGCGGGCGTGGCCTTGATGGTGCAGATTGCCGGCGTTGGCCGAAGCAATCAGGAACCCGTGGAAGATTGGCTCGAACGCGGCATCACGGCCGACTTGTTCGTATTGGGCGGAAGTCTCGCCGGTTCCACAAGTTCCGTTGACCCCATGTCCAGCGACATCGCCACGCAATTGAAAGCACTGACCCTGGATGGCAACTCGGACGGCCCCAAAGCGGTCGAAACCGTGGTCGGACTACGCTTCTACCGTCCGAAGTTCCGCGAAACCATTGTTTTCCTTATCGCCCTCGACGCGCAAGCGTACTATGAAGCGACCATGGCTCGCGCCTCCCAACCACTTGCTCATCTAGAGGCTTATACCAGATTGCGGGAACCTCATACCGTTCTCATATCCGACAACTTTGCTTATAAACATCGCGTCCAAGTCGGCGATGTTCTGACCATTCCTGGTCGGGCAGGAACGATCGACTTAAAAATTGTCGGGTTGATCCAAGATTACTCCTGGAACAAAGGCACCCTGGTGATGGATCGCAAGGAATATGCTCGCCTGTTCGAGGATGATCTTGTCGATTCTTATCATGTGTTTTTGCGCAATGATTCTCACAAACCCCAAGCGAAAGCGATCGTCGAGTCGGCCATGAGCCGGCAGGCATTATTCGTGCAGGACCGCGAAGCATTGCGTCAGTACATCGCTGGAGTGATTCGACGAATCTATCAATTAGCTTACATGCAGCAGGTGATCGTAGGCATCGTGGCTGCCTTAGGAGTAGTGACGGCATTGTTGATATCGGTCTTACAACGTCGCCGGGAATTAGGACTGTTACGCGCGGTTGGTGCCACGCAAGGACAAGTTTTGAAATCGGTCCTAGCAGAGGCGATGCTCATGGGGATAATAGGAACCATCTTGGGCATCGCCATTGGCTTGCCCATGGAATGGTATGTCTTGAGGATCGTACTCTACGAAGAATCCGGCTTTTTCTTTGAGATGCTTATCCCTTGGCGCGAAGCCTTGAGCATATCTCTGATTGCTGTCATTACCGCAGCCTTGGCAGGTTTGGTGCCGGCCATTCACGCCGTTCGGCTCCGAATCGCCGAGGCGATTGCCTATGAATAGCTGGTTGGTTGTTTCCCCAGATCAATCGTGTGGACCATTGAAGCGGTCGTTCCTACTCGAATCGCGGTCGCACTCGACGACTCGCCCTTAGCGAGCCGTCGACGTAAGTCGATGGAATTTTTGGCGAGCCGTCGACGCAAGTCGACGGAGTTTCCAGGATCAGGTGAGCCATCGGAGGTTCACTTCCAAAGCGATCATCCACACAACCTCATTAGCCATCGTGCGGCCAAGCCCTATATTGATTCTAATTGCAGATATGAATCTGCGAGCCATTACTCTGCGCCCCGAGGTTCATCATGTGGCGGAATACCAATCAGCCGATTCTTGGGATTCCTTTGCTTGTGCTGCTGTGTGGGCTTCTGTCAAGTTGTGCCAAACGTCCGCCCGCTCCGCCCTTGGCCCCTCCTAAAGTCGTAGTTAGCAAGCCGATCGTCGATGAAGTGATGGTCTACACGAATCTTACCGGTTACTTAGATTCCGTGTTTAGCGTCGATGTTCGCCCTCGTGTCAGTGGCTACATTCAACGGGTGCATTTTGCAGATGGCAAGTTCGTCCACGAAGGCGATCTGCTGGTCGAAATCGATCCGCGACCTTATCAGGCGGAATTAGACAAAGCGATCGGTGAGGTGAATCGCTGGGAAGCCCAGTGGAAATTCGCGGAAGCGGATCTCGCACGGATCGCAGTATTGGTGAAAAGTGGATCGGTCAGCAAAGAGGAATATGAAAAATCCCTAGCGCAACGCGATGTTGCTTTTGCGAGCTTATCCGCAGCCAAAGCCGCCGTTGCTCAAGCCAAACTGAATCTCGATTGGACGAAGGTCACTGCTCCGATTAGTGGACGGATCGATCGCATCTATCAAACGGAAGGCAACGTCGTCACCGGGGGGATGCCCCAAGGTACGGTGCTCACCACGATTGTTTCGGTAGATCCGATTTATGCATATTTCGACGTCGATGATCAGACGGTTCTCTATTATCAGAAGATGATCCGGGCCAAGAAACTCCCCACGGCTGGCACGGGGGATGCCATCATTGAAATGGCCCAGAAGACGGATGTCGGGTATCCCTACATCGGAATGGTCGACTTTGTCAGCAATCGCATCAATCCCAGTACCGGTTCTTTACAAATCCGTGGCATTTTTCGTAATCCCGATGAGTTGTTGAAAGCTGGTCGCTTCGTTCGCGCTCGTATTCCGGCGAATATGCCGCAGCAAGCGGTTCTGATACCGGAAGCAGCCATTTTTACCGATCAAGGCATCAAGGGAATTTACGTAGTCAATGAGAAAAATCAGGTCGAAACTCGCACCGTTCAATTAGGTCCCCGCAGCGGCAGTCTGAGGATTGTCACCGAGGGCATCCGGCCCGAGGATCGTTTGGTCATCCGTGGCGTTTCGCGGGTTCGTCAGGGAATGACGGTGGAAGTGGAGGAAGGAAAAATCGAACACCAACATGAGCCGGTGCGAAAGTTGAAACTCCCCGAATTCCCGGAACTGCGTCCGAAGAAGAAGCCATCGGCCACGGAGCCAAGCTCGAAAGATCCCCACCACGAAATGGCTCCTGAGCCTAAGCAGGAGAATGCTACCCCAAACAAGGAGGCCGTTGCCCCACCGAAGGTGCGAGATTCGCAATAACAACCTTGCAAGCCGTTGATATCCTATCTCCTGCAACGTAGTTTTGGATCAGGAAAGCGAGCGAGTGGTGATCTCCCAATTTTTCATCGATCGTCCCATCTTTGCGTGGGTCATCGCAATTGTGATCGTTTTTGTCGGAACCGTAGCTGCTTTGACGTTGCCGATTGCTCAGTATCCCGAAATCACCCCGCCCACCGTCCAAGTCTCGGCGGTTTATCCTGGTGCCAATTCCCAAGTGGTTGCGGACACGGTTGCTGCGCCTATTGAACAGCAAATCAACGGTGTCGAACGCATGTTATATATGTCGTCGCAATCGAGCAATGATGGGACTTACACATTAACTGTGACCTTTGAACTCGGCACCGACTTGAACATGGCCCAGGTGCTGGTACAGAATCGCGTTCAATTGGCTATGTCTCAGTTGCCCGAAGAGGTGCAGCGTCAGAGTGTCTCGGTGAAGAAGAAATCACCGGATATCTTGCTGGTGATCAATCTCTTTTCCTCCGATCATTCACGCGATCAGTTGTATTTGAGCAATTATGCCACGATTCAGTTAAAAGATGAGTTGGCCCGTATTGACGGCGTGGGAGATGTGACCCTTTTTGGCCAGCAAGACTACAGTATGCGAGTCTGGCTAAATCCAGATTTGTTGGCGTACCACAACATCACCGCACCAGAAGTGGTCCGAGCCATCAAGGAACAAAACGTCCAAGTTGCCGCGGGAGCGATTGGCCAAGAACCCGTACCGCCAGGGCAAGCCTTTCAGTTGACGCTTAGCACCTTGGGACGATTGCAAGAAGTCGAACAATTCGAGAATATCATCGTCAAAGTGGCGACTCCGACTCCCGATGGCAAAACGCGTCCGCCGGTGCGTCTGAAGGATGTTGCCCGCGTCGAACTGTCGGCACGCAATCAGGACATTCGCTGTATCCTGGACGGAAAAGACTCGGTAGGAATCGCCATCTTTCAGCTACCTGGTTCCAATGCCCTTGACGTTGCCGACCGAGTCCGAGCCAAGATGAAAGAACTATCCACGCGGTTCCCCTCGGGCGTGGACTATGGCATCTATTATGACACCACTCCATTTATTCGCGAATCGGTCGATGAGGTTTTCAACACGCTGCGCGATGCCGTCGTGTTGGTCGCTATTGTGGTCTTGTTATTTTTGCAAGATTGGAAGTCGATGATTCTACCTCTGATTGACGTCCCTGTTTCGCTCATCGGCACTTTTGCCGTCATGTCGCTGCTGGGGTTTAGCCTGAACAATCTCACCCTGTTTGGGCTTGTCTTGGCGATTGGTATCGTGGTCGACGATGCCATCGTGGTTCTCGAAAATATTGAAAACTGGATGGAACGGGGCTTAGCCGCGCGAGCAGCCACCATCAAAGCGATGAGTGAAATCACGGGGCCGATCATTTCGATTACTCTGGTGCTGAGTTCGGTATTTTTGCCCAGCGCCTTTCTGCCGGGGATCACGGGGCAATTCTACAAACAGTTCGCGTTGACGATTTCCGTAGCGATGATAATTTCCGCCGTCAATGCGATGACGTTGACACCATCGCGAGCGGTCGTCATTTTTGGCAATCGGAAAATCGCGCCCCATGCCGGCCATGCCACGGCAGCCGCGACGACCGCACATCATGACGACGGACGCGAAGCCCTCCCGCGTTGGGGAATCGCGGGCATCTTGGGGTATCTCACCCTGTGGCTGTTGGGAATGTGGATAGTCCCGGCACTGGGCGGGGACCGGGTTGCTTCGCAGGAAGATTCGCCTGCGCCGCATCTAGCCATTCGTTATCTTGTTCAAGTTGGCTTATTTGTGCCTGGCGCTGCGATGGGTTGGTGGTTCGCGAAGCCAATCAATCGTGGGTTGAGCCGATTCTTCAAGATGTTCAATCGCCTCTTTGACCTGATCACGCGCTGGTATGGCCGTTCGATTGCGGGGTTGATCCGCTTCAGTTTTCTGGTATTGCTGGTTTATGCGGGATTGGTCGCACTGACTTATCACAAGTTCACCACGACACCAGTGGGTTTCATCCCTCCTCAGGACAAGGGGTACTTACTCGTCTCCGTGCAACTTCCTGATGCGGCATCGATTCAACGCACCGATCAAGTCATGCAGGAAGTCACTCGGATTGCCCGATCGATCCCGGGAGTGGATCACACAGTGGGGATCTCGGGGACGTCAGTTTTATTAGGGGCCAACGGTTCGTACTTTGGCACGATGTTCGTGGTGTTGGAAGAATTCGCCTTACGTTCGCATGATCCGCAAAAATCGGCACGGTCGATTGCCTTCCAACTACAAGCGGAACTCAACGCGAAGATCCTCGATGCGACCATCGGGGTTTTCGGTGCGCCTCCGGTCAGTGGTTTGGGGAGTGCGGGGGGCTTCAAGTTGATGGTGCAAGATCGTGGCGATTTGGGGCCGAACGAACTCCAACGCCAGACCGACAACCTGGCCCAGAAGGCAGCCGAAGTGCCGGGGATGGTCCGCGTCCTGTCGTTGTTCCGGGCCAATATTCCTCAATTGTACGTTGATGTCGATCGTGAAAAATGCAAGCAAATGGGCGTCCGCCTCGATGACGTTTTCGCGACCCTGCAGGTCTTTATGGGCAGTGCCTATGTGAACGACTTCAACCGCTTCGGACGTACTTGGCAAGTGAATCTGTCGGCGGATATGACCTATCGAGTCGATGCCGCCTTTCTGAAAAATATGCGTGTCCGCAATGATCGCGGTGACATGGTGCCCTTGGGCACCATCATCACTGTGCAAGACATTACTGCGCCGGCAACGGTTTCTCGTTATAACATGTATCCAACCGCTCCAATCAACGGGGTGACCGCTCCCGAGCTAAGTTCTGGAGAAACGATTGCTCTGATGGAGCGACTGGCGAAGGAAAATTTGCCAGCGCAGATGGCAATAGAATGGACCGAGTTGTTCTACATGCAGATCCTCGCGGGAAACACGGCGGTTTATGCATTTCTGGGAGCCGTAGTGTTGGTCTATTTGGTCTTAGCGGCTCAGTATGAAAGTTGGTCGATGCCTTTGGCCGTGTTGCTCGTGGTACCGATGTGCGTGCTGTGCTCGCTGCTGGGCATCGGTGTGGTCGGGCTGAGTATGGACATCTTTGTGCAGGTAGGATTTATCGTCTTGGTGGGCTTAGCGGCGAAGAATGCGATTCTGATTGTCGAATTCGCTCGCCAAAAACACCAGGATGGCATGTCGCATCAGGAAGCGGCTATCCATGCTAGCGAGCAGCGCCTGCGGCCGATCGTAATGACATCGTTTGCGTTTATTCTGGGCGTGGTGCCGTTGGTGCTCGCGCACGGAGCCGGTTCGGAGATGCGGAAGATTTTGGGGATTGCCGTCTTTTCGGGAATGTTGGGCGTGACTTTTTTCGGCGTATTTCTCACACCGATCTTCTACTACGTCATTGCCCGTTGGACTCAGGCAAAAGCGAAACCGCTGGCAGTCACGACGCCTTCGACCGGCACCGCCCCTGGAACAGAACAGCGGGGCGTGTGAGAATGACGGCCCAGTCGGTATTAGCACGGCGAGCGAGCGGACGCCTGCGGCTCAGGGGGGAAGTGCTTCCTTCCGAGTGGTGGGCTTTCGCCCGCCATCCGCGGTCTTCACTTCCCAGCGGGCGGACACTATGCCACAGTTTTCACAGCAGGCGGACGCCTGCGGCTCAGGAACTGAAATCTGTCCATCTTCCATTATCGGGCGAGCCAAATTTCGCCGCGGCCGCCGGTCAGTAGATCGCCGCTCCAGCGTTCAACGCTGAGGGTACATTCACGCTGAGTGAGTGGGCTTTGCCACTTCTGTAGGGATTGCCATAGCAAGCGGAGATATGTCGGTTCGTAATGGCAATCGAGCCGATAGGAAGGAATTAACGTCGGTCGTTCGCCCAGAGCGATGATGCTTCCCCGCTTCAGACCGACGCCGGGCCGTTGTCCGAAGGTTCCTCCGACCACCAAGGTGCCGGCAATCATCGCAGCACCGGCAAAGTCACCGACGTTTCCCGCGACGACGATCAAACCGCGGCGCATGGTTGCAGCCAATTCGTGGCCGGCGTTGCCATCGATCACGATCGTGCCCTGGGACATTCCCCGTCGGCTCCCCCGATAGGCAGCGCCCACTAAATTACCAGCCAAGCCATGCACGCGA
>CALEEC010000005.1 GCA_937949245.1 uncultured Gemmataceae bacterium
AGTCTGGCAGCGACTTTCGTCGGCTTCACGGGCAGTATCTTCGTGATGCAGCAGATGAATCAACAGCATGGTGACGCGAAACTCGCGTTGCAGTCGGCGTTGTCTGCGTCGGGCGGCAATCCAGCCATGTTCGGGGGCCGCCAACAGCACGATGCCAAACATCAGCCCCAAAGTGGATGCCACGCTGCCGGCTACCGTGGCATCCAGAGCCAATGCCAAGAGCGTGCCCAAAACTCCCCCCAAAGCGGCCAGACCGCAGGCCAAAACGATCAAACGCACGAGGTGATCGGTCAGCAGATAGGCCATCGCTGCCGGAACCACCATAAAGGCAACGACAAGGATCGAACCAACAGCGTCGAAGGCGAGCACGGCAGTCAGTGAGGTGAGGGTCATCAGTCCGTAGTGCAGCACCGCAGGAGTGAACCCCAACGTGGTTGCCAAAGCGGCATCGAAAGTGGAGAGTTTCAGTTCTTTGAACAGCAGGATGACGAAGGTTAAATTTACCAGCAGCATGACGCCCATCGAAAAACGGGCGTGCGATCCCCAAGAGATGCCCAGCCAGCGAAACGGCCGAGCTGCCGCGAACTCAGGAATGCCGAGTAACACGGCATCGGTATCCAGATGAACATTCCGCGAATAGACCGACACCAACAGCACGCCTGCCGCGAATAGAGCGGGAAACACCAAGCCAATCGCAGCATCTTCACGAACACGATCGGTGCGGCGCAAGGCCTCCACCAAGACGACGGTAAGTACCCCCGACAGAGTCGCCCCAATCACTAGCCAAGGCGAATGGAGATCGCGGGTGATTAAGAAGGCGGTGACGATCCCCAGAAGCAACACATGGCTGATCGCATCGCTGACCAACGCCAGACGACGCAACAGCAAAAATACTCCCGGAACCGCGCAAGCGGCTGCCGTCAGTGCCATGATCAACGTCAGTTCCCATTGATGAGCCGTCATGCTGAACATTCTATTTCAGGAGTTGCCCAAGTGCGATGGGTTGACGAGGAGGTTTCCGAATGCCACGATAAAGCTCATGAAACCAATGTCGATGCGCAAGTTCGGTCGGTACGTCGCCAAGATTATGGAGGAACTCCCCGGGGCGTTCCGTCCGTACCTGGATAACGTGGTTGTCGAAGTCGCCGAGGAACCCGATATCGAGTTGCTTCGCCGAGCCGGATTGACCGACGAAGAGATCGCTGCGGGCGAGACGTTGTTGGGCTTCTTCGATCCTTTAGATTTACCATCGACCTTTGGCGGAGATGCCGTCGATGTCAAAGATATGATGCATAAATTGTGGATCTTCAAACGCCCCCATGAGGAGGAATTTCCTCATCCGAAGCGGTTTCGGATTGAGGTACGCAAAACGGTCATCCACGAATTGGCCCACCATTTCGGCTGGACTGACCGCGACTTGGAACGCTTCGACGCTAACCCGAATCCCTTCGACAAGAAATAGTCTGCTTGGAAGGAAATCGAGGCGCGTTGAGGAAGGTGATAGCTAATCATCTGCCGATTTGCGGAAGATGCGTCGTGCTTTCATCTCGAAACGGGGCAGGCTACCTGGGTCGACTGTGCGAATCGCAACGCGAAACAGCAGTTCATCACGGATGGCGCGGGCAACTGCTTCACTGAGGAGGGAACGATCTGCACCCGGAGTCGGTTCAATTTCAATTGCCAAGTCGGTTAGCGGTCCAGTCTGATCGACAATAATGCGATATTCCACAATTTCGGGAAAGCGACGAATGACCGCTTCGAGACTCGACGGATAAACATTGTTGCCGCGAACATGGATCATGTCGTCGGTTCGCCCCAAAATTCCGCCCGCGAATCGACGCCAAGGGGTTCCACAGGGGCACGGCTTGGGGTCGATACGGACCAAATCGCCGGTGCGATAGCGGATCAGCGGAGAACCAATGCGTCCCAGATTGGTCAGGACTAGTTCGCCGACCTCACCGACCGCAACGGGGCGATCGCCTTGAGGGGCGAGCACCTCCGCGAGATAATCCTCTTCCAGCAGATGCATCCCGCCGGGATTGGCACGGCATTCGATGGCTGTGGGGCCAACTTCGGTCAGGCCATAGTGGTCAAAAACGCGAGCACCCCATTGCGATTCGAGACGTTGTCGGGTCGAGTCGATGCAGGCTCCCGGCTCGCCGGCTAACACCAACGCTCGAACACTACTGCCAGCAAGATCGAGCTGTTCCTGGGCGGCTAACTCGGCCAAATGCAAAGCGTAGGTCGGGGTGCAACAAATGATGGTAGCTCGATGTTCCAGAAGGAAACGCAGGCGTGCCGTACTCCCCATCCCGCCCCCGGCCAGGCAGCGGTAACCCAGACGAGTAGCCGCTTCAAACGCCGTCCAAAAGCCGAGGAATGGCCCGAAGGAGAACGGGAAGAAAAAACAGTCCGTCGGTTGCAGATCTAGAAACGAGAAAAGCCTGCTCCAACAACCGAGCATCCAATCCCAACTTTCCGCAGTGTCGAGCCAACGCAGGGGCCGGCCGGAACTGGTTCCCGACGTCTGATGCAAGCGGATGTATCGACGGGCTTCGTATGTCAAATTCGAGCCATAAGGCGGATACTCGGATTGGTCAGCGATCAGTTCCGCTTTGTGCGTGAAGGGCAAACAACGCCAATCGATCGTGGCAGGGTCCGCACCGAGGGACGCATACTTCCGCTGATAGAACGGGTTCGACGCCTTCACCTGTTCGAGTAGAACACGCAACCGATGGGATTGGAGTTGAGGAAGTGCGTCGTTCATGTCAGCACGGGAGAATCCGCGATTATCAAGCGTCCCCGCAGTCAGCATTGGGTGTCTCAGGAGGAACTAGGTTCAGGCGTCCCCAGAAAAATTATGTCCCGAAGATCCCCGGAGGAACTAGCCGTAGGTGTCCTCGGTTGAATCGGTTGCACACCAGGTCAAGGGACCACTTCCGAGGAAAGGTCAGCGATAATCCTTCGCAATCGCAAATGCGGCGTTCTGAGGACAGTCTGAGTTAGTCCTTCTGAGCATTTAGCCTTTTTTCGGGGGGCTGTTGTTGTCGAGGTTACGTTTTTTCCCGGGCAGGGCCTCGGGGTCGGCCACTTTCCGATACCCAAGGGAAATTAAGACTTCCAATACTTCGCTGAGCGTCGGATAAGGGCGTCGATTTTCACGTTTGTAACGGTCCATCGCCCGCATGAATTCTAGTTCGTCGTCGGTGTAATCGCGTTCGCAGGTGGTGGGATCGATAAGTCGTCGACGTTCGCTCGTTCGGCGTTTCTCTGCGGCATTGGCAGCACGTCGGCTGTCGATGGCGACAGGAATTTTGCGTTTGCGGCGCTCTTCACGTCCGTCGCTTCCCTCAGGGGGAGGAGTAGTCGGAGTAGTAGCGTCAGAAACAGGCGAAACAGGGAATTCGGTGGAACTCATGTGGTTTTGCCCAAAAAGTCCTGCGCATCAAGAGGGGCTAACCAATCGGCCGGATCAGTTCGACTCCGCGCAGTAACTCTGTCGCCGTCTTCCGAATATCGATGGATGAAATCTAGCTTACCTTTCTTCGCCAAGCCGTCAATCGGATTCCTGAGCAACTTGAGGAAATCCGACGAATCCTCACATAGATTTCGACAATCGATTCCAATCAGGACGATGGCGAGGACCATGAGGAATTTGTCAATTTGATCCGGCAAAAGCGAGTGAGTGCCAGGAGGAGTTTGCCCACCTGATGCAGCGAGAGCAGGCAGAGGCCATTCTGCCAACCACCTTCTGGTCAATTGAAATTGACACGGTCCCGACGTATACCAATCGGAAAGTCATCGAAACAAGAACGACATGGAAGAGGACGGACGGTGCTCACCCCGTCTGTCCCGCTCGGTCTGCGATGGAATGCAACCGAGTAAGAGCAACGACAGCGAAGAGGACAGCCGGTGTCGATCTGGAATGCGAGCTATCTGTTACCCATCGTGACATTGTCGGCCAAAGATGCCCGGCTCCTGTTACGCGACACCCGAGCGGGGGCAATTTTGTTCCTGATGCCCCTAGTGCTGATTCTGGTACTGGGCATATCGCTGGGCGAAGGATTCGGACAAACGACAGACGAGAAATTGCGCATTTCGATTGTGAATCTCGACGAAGGATTGCCCCCTGATCCGGGACCGTTCCCCGGTCGTCCGTGGTCGCAAGTGGTCATCGATGATCTCTCAAACACGGCCGATATTCGCGTCGAACTGATTCCCGATCGCCACGAAGCCGAACGGCTCGTCTCCGAGGGGCAGCGTGCCGGCGTGCTTATCTTCGAGCCTGACTTCAGCCGGCGAGTCCATCAGTGTTCGTTTCTCTCCGAAACCATCGAGCCGAACTCGATCAATCCGTTCTTCCGAGATGGTGTGAGTCTTCGGGAATTGCATGTGACCTTGTTGCGGGACGAACGCCAGCAAGTGACGGGGTCGATCCTCGAGCAGGTGTGCCAAGTGACGCTGTTGCGGGTGGTGATGCCGTGGATGATCGGCAAAGCATTCGACCGGGTCGGCGACGCTGCATTCATGAAGCGTATGGGCGAGATGGTCCAAGAATCAAAAGACGTGAACTTTCTGCTCAAAAGGGCCATGGGGGACGCCGGTTTGCAGAAAGCACTCGGACCGATCGTGCAGGCATCCATCCAGAAAATGTTCGACCGTTATAATCTCACGGCAAAAACTTGGGCGGATCTGACGAAACAGGCACCTCGTCCCGTTGGCCGGGGGGAAGTGTCGGAATATCACGGACCGGACGGTACGGGATTCTTGAAGCGAGGGGCGATACGGTATCAGATTCTCGTGCCAACCTATTTGGTGATGTTTGCCTTCTTCCTCGTCCTGACGGTGGGTTGGCTGTTCGTAGCCGAGCGTCGGCAAGGGACGATGATTCGATTGCGTGCCGCACCTCTGACGCGGGGGCAGATTTTGCTCGGCAAATTGATCCCTTGTTTGGCCGTGTCGCTGTTTCAGGGAGGATTCTTGTTGTTGGCGGGCAAAATCATTTTCGGCATGAGTTGGGGGCAACAACCGCTGCTGTTGTTGGCCGTCGTCGCTTCGACCAGTGTGGCTGCGATGGGATTGGCCATGTTGGTCGCTAGTGTCGCTAAGACCGAAACCCAGGTGGCCATTTATGGGACTCTGTTGGTTTTGGTGTTGGCAGGGTTGAGTGGTTCGCTGATGCCGCGGGACTTGATGCCGGACGCGATGAAAGAATTTTCTAAGATTACCCCCCATGCTTGGGCGCTAGAGGCTTATTCTCAACTGCTTACAAGTAGTCAGCCAAATTTAGCCTTTGTGGGGATCTGCTGCGTGGTGTTGGTTGGTTTCGGGATGGCATTTCTCATGCTTGCATGGTGGCTCTTAGATCTGGAGGGATAGATACTTAGCATCTCGTGTCTTGGTCGGCAAAATGCTCTTGCTGATCGCTCCTGCTCCCGTTATGCCGTTCATGTTGAGGCACCCCGAACGAACCCCATTTCTGCCTTTGGCATGCGGGGAGAACAACGGATGCATGGACGAGGACGAATGCTGTTCGGCGAACTGAGCCGTGGCTGGGCAGTCGCGGTGCTGGCGTTCTTGTTGGGAATGGGGTTCGTTGTGGTGCCGATCGTCGGTGTTGATGGAGCTTATCTCCCAGGCGATTGGGTCGATGCCCGTTTCAATCTCTACGTTCTGGAACATGGTTATCGTTATTGGACGGGGGCGGAACCGAGTTTCTGGAACGCGCCGTTCTGTTATCCCGCTCGGGCGATGATCGCAAGTTCCGACGCGCACCTCGGCAATCTGCCCATCTATGCGTTGTACCGTTCTTTGGGGGCGATTCCCGAGCGAGCGTTTCAGCTTTGGTGGTTGACGACCTTTCCGCTGACGTTTTTGGCCACTTGGGGGGCCATGCGCTGGCTTGGGGTTGGATCCCTCGGTGCGAGCGTCACCGCGTTGCTGTTCACCTTCGGTTTGCCGATGTTGACGCATCTGGGCCATGCACAGATGTTCCCGCGCTATTTCCTTTCTTGGGCTATGGTCGCTTGGTGGAAATATCTGAGGCATCCGCGGGGGAGCATGTTGGCTGTGGTGGGAGGATGTGTGCTAGCACAGGCGTTGTGTACGCTCTACTTGGCATGCTTTCTCGTTGGCTGGCTGCTGGTTTTTGCAATGACGATGGCATGCTGGGGGCAGTGGTCGTTGCGGGGATGGCGAATGCTCCCCGCTTCCGAGAAACTTCAGCAACTCGGCGTCTTGGTGGGAACTATCAGTGTCTTCTTGGCTATTCATCATCCGTATTGGATGCGTTCGCAGAAGGTGGTTCCACCAAGAGCCGAGGATGTCGGGCAGATGATCCCGCAACTGCTAGATTGGTTGCGTCCCGCGGCGAGTTCGGCCACTTGGGGTGCTTGGGAATCGTGGCTCGCGTCGATGGTCGACGACGAGCACGGGCGATATGCGTTGTTTCCCGGTGCCATCGCTTGCGGGGGGCTACTGTGCGGAACTTTGGCATCGATGTTCTGGTGGACTCGCCGGGGGGAACCGCAAGCTCGGGGGGGATGGTCTGCGTTCATCGGCCCAACGGTTTGGGCGGTATGGCTTGTCGTTTTGGTCTGTTCGCGCGTGGGAGACTACAGCTTCTACCAGGTCTTGATGGAACTTCCGGGGATCAAAAATGTTCGCGGGGTCTTTCGCGTCGGGATCGTGCTTTTGTTTCCGATGGCAGCCATTGTCGGAATTGCCGTGGAGCAGGGGTTGGCATGGATGCGCACGGCAGGAGGGCGCGCTTTGGGGGTGGGGCTGGTTTTAGCCGGCATCGTCTGCGATATTCGTTGTATTCACTGGGATACTCCCGAACGCTCGATCCACCGTTTCCCTCTGAAGTCCGCAGTCGAACGGCGAGAACTTTGGACGGAATACCTGCGTTCTCAGACCAATGCTCGGTTGGTGTATGTGTTTGCTCCACCTGGGGCACTGACAGAGGTGTTGGCGTATCAGATGGATGCGATGATGGCTTGTCAGGCACTGGGTATTCCGACGATCAACGGTTGGACCGGGCAATATCCGCAAGATTGGTTCCCTTTCACGAATTATTCCGAGTTGTTTCATTGGCTGCGTCTGCATCATCGGCTGACGCCGGGAACTCTGTCGGGACTGGTGACTTTAGGAACCCCCACCGGTAAAGACGATTTGCCCCAAGAACAACGCTGGCGTAGGGAATTCCCGCCACGACCCTTGCCATGAGCCGCTGACCACGGAGTTCTTCCCACGAACTTTGCCAAAACGGCCGAGCAACGGAATTCTTCCCACGAATTTTGCCGTGGACGACCCACTGACCGCCGGGAGTTCACCCAACTACGCTCCTTTTCCCAAAGTGGTGGCATTCTCTCGGCTGTCTTCTTCAGCAAGGATTGCCCGATCTCTGAGCAGAGGTTCTTTCCTCCATCGCAGAGGATCGTAATTTTCACAAGAATATTCTGGCCGTAAGTGTTTGTTATTTGGGGATATACGATCGATTGGGCTAAAAAATGTGGTGTTCGTCCGAGTTGGCATGGAGCATGCAGAAAAGAAGGTTGCGAAAGCAACACCCGATTCAACGGCTGGGGGAGAGGCAGTCGGTGAATCGGGTGCCTTCGCATCTCTGCCTACCCAATTCTTTCATCAATTTCCTTGCAATCCAGTTGATCTTCCTCGATGATGGCGGCTCAACTAGATTTCTTGCCTACCTCGGAGCGATCCTCTTATGACACGCATATCTTGGCTGCCTCTTGGGTTGTCTTTGGTAATCGCGGGATGGTTGGGCACATCCCCCATCATGGCACAAAATGTGGGGGTAGCCCGAGCGACACTTCCGAAGGTGACTGCCAACAAGGCCGAAGAACCCGTGCGTGCCCAACTCGATTTGGCCCGTGCGGCACAGATGCTGGATGCATTAGCGGTCGATTGGACCACGCGTCGCAATTGCGGCACCTGCCACACGAACTACCCATATCTGTTAGCTCGTCCTGCATTGGGGGGCGATCTGTCGCATATGCAGTCAGTGCGGAAGTATTTTGAGAATCGGATTCAAAATTGGGACAGCGATCAGAAAGGGGCAAAACCTCGGTGGGATACGGAAGTCGTGGCCACGGCAGCAACTTTAGCCATCCACGATGCATTTACAACGAATAAG
The DNA here is from genome assembly GCA_937949245.1 of uncultured Gemmataceae bacterium. GTDB lineage: Bacteria > Planctomycetota > Planctomycetia > Gemmatales > Gemmataceae > CALEEC01. Next base: position 8,156 of record CALEEC010000005.1, read on the forward strand.
CTGCATCCGTTGACGCGACAAGCGCTCGATCGGATGTGGAAATTGCAACGTCCCAACGGAGCTTGGAATTGGCTGAAATGCAATTGGCCACCGATGGAACATGACGATTACTACGGCGCGGTCTACGCAGTCATCGGCGTCGGTTACGCACCCGATGGTTATGCGACTTCCGAATCCGCTAAGGACGGGGTTGCCAAACTCAAGCAATACCTCACCTCGACTCCTGCACCGAATTTGCATCATAAAGCATTGCTGTTATGGGCATCGCTCAAACTCGATGGTCTGATGACTTCCACCGAACGTCAAGCGACGATTCAAGAATTAATGGCTCTTCAACGCGAAGATGGTGGCTGGAGTTTACCTTCCTTAGGCGACTGGGTCGGGAATCAAAAACCGAACAACGACAAAAACGCTCCCAGCGATGGCTATGCTACGGGGCTGATTGTCTACATCGTTCGTCAAGCGGGGGTGCCGGCGGAAGATGGTCGCATCCGTAGAGCAGTCGATTGGCTCAAAGCCAACCAACGCGAATCGGGAAGGTGGTTTACGCGTTCGTTGAACACGGAAGGGCCGCATTACATCGCGAACGCGGGGACGGCGTTTGCCACGATGGCATTGACGGCGTGCAACGTCAAATAGTGCATCTTCTTTCCATGATCGCTGCGAGATTGCCAACTCGGGGCAGCGAGCGTGGGGAATCGTTTCGTCCGTTGCACCAAGTCATTCGACACACGCTCCATTTTTCCCCTTCTCCGCGGTTCCCCGAATCCTAGTTTGTCTCTGTTTCGTTTCCACGTCATCTCTGACGAAATCCGAGGTTAAGGTCATGCGATAGCATCTCCGGCAAAACCACAGCCCCATGGATGCGTTGTGCAGGGATGGTGTCGTTGGTTCTCGTGGGGAGCAACTGCTCATGGGGGCGGCAGAGTAGGGGAAAGTCATGCGTAGTGCGGTGACGGTATCGTTGGTGCCTGAAGCCCGAGGAGGGCCGTTTGTTTTCTGGGACGATCTCGAAGCAGCTGCGTCTTCGGCCGCGATGCTCGGTTTCGACGCCATCGAGATTTTTCCCCATTCGGCAGAACAACTGGCAGGACTGCCCGTGCGTTCGATATTGCAGAGGCACGGCCTACAATTGGCGGCCGTGGGCACCGGGGCAGGTTGGGTCGTGCAGCGTTTGCGTTTGACCGACCCAGACCCCGAGATTCGGGCACGGGCCATCGCCTTCGTCAGCAACATGATCGATCAAGCCGGAGCCTTAGGTGCACCCACGATTGTCGGCTCCATGCAAGGGCGTGCCGAACAGGCCGTGACGCGCGAGCAGGCACTCGACTGGTTGGCCGAAGCCTGTGATCAACTTGCCCCCCGAGCAGAAAGATTTCATGTCTCTTTGTTCCTTGAACCGCTCAACCGCTACGAAACGAACCTGCTGGTTCGCATTACCGATGGCTTGGCGTTTTTAGATCGGCTGAAGTCCCGCAATGTCAAGCTGTTATGCGATTTGTTCCACATGAACATCGAGGAAGCGGATATGGCTGCTGCACTTCGTCTAGCAGCAGCCGATGTCGGACATGTCCATTTTGCCGATAGCAATCGGCACGCGGTGGGCTATGGTCATACCAACATTCCGCCGATCGTGGACGCTCTCAAGCAGATCCACTATCGAGGCTTTTTGTCTGCGGAAGTGTTGCCAAAACCCAGTTCGGAATCTGCTGCCAAGCAAACGATAGAGAGTTTCCAGAAATACTGTCGAGGGGAAAATTCATGAAAGCGATTCAATTGGAGAAGCCCGAGGTTTTCCATGTCATCGATGTGCCGGAACCTCCGACCCCTGGCCCAGGGGAAGCATTGGTGCGGGTACATCGTGTCGGCATATGTGGGACCGACTACAGCGGTTACTTGGGGAGAATGCCTTTCTACAGTTACCCCCGCATCCCCGGGCATGAACTAGGTGTCGAGGTGCTGGCTGTCGGACCCGGCGTCACCGGCATTCAACCGGGAGATCGTTGTTCGGTGGAACCCTACATCAACGATCCGAACAGTTATGCCAGTCGTTCTGGTCGGCCGAACTGTTGCGAGAGACTTCAAGTGCTCGGAGTGCATACCGATGGTGGCTTGCGACCACGCTTTGTGGTGCCGGCACGCAAACTCCATCCCTCCGCAAAACTGACGATGGAACAGTTGGCTTTGGTAGAAACTCTGGCGATTGGTTGTCATGCTGTCCAACGGGGCGGATGTACGAAAGGCGAAAACGTCCTCGTCATTGGTGCGGGGCCTATTGGATTGTCGGTCCTCGAGTTTGTCCGTCAGAGCGGGGCGCGTGCTATCGTTTTCGATATGAACGAGGCGCGTTTGGAATTTTGCCGTTCCAAGATGGGGATTCCAGACACGATTCAAGTTCTCGGCGATGGATCAGAATTCACTCGATTGCAGGAACTTACCGAGGGAAACTTGTGTGAAGTGGTCATCGATGCCACGGGCAACAACAAGAGCATGTCGCAGGCGTTGAATTACGTTGCTTTCGGTGGGCGCTTGGTCTATGTAGGGATCACGACGCAAGAGATCTCTTTTGCTCATCCTTTAATGCATCGACGCGAACTTACGTTGCTGGCTAGTCGCAATGCTCTCCCAGGGGATTTCCGCAACATCATCCGATTGATCGAAGAGGGGGAGATTGATACCCGACCCTGGATCACCCATCAAGTCGTCTTTGAAGAGATCATAGACGAGTTTCCCCACTGGTTGAAGCCGCAAACCGGGGTGATCAAGGCCGTCGTGGAGATCCCCAGTTAACGATTCGGAGAAGACCGCTTGATTCATTGGAGCGAATCTGCCAAACTCTATTTTTAAGATTTCCTCTTTACAACGTGAAGTTCTTGTGTAGAATGTTGCTGGTCTAGCCACTAGTCCTCTCTCCTGGAGGCTTGATCTGTGAATCCCGTACTCGTGGAATCTCCCTTCGTAGTGAGTCTACGCAAGAGTGGGCTAGTTCCAGAAAAAGAGTTGGTACGTTTCCTCGGCGAATCCGCAGGCGTAGAAGATTTGGTCCAACGCTTGCTGCGGCAAGGCTGGCTGACGGAGTTTCAAGTTCAACGATTGAAGGAAGGAAAGCACAAAGGATTCATGATCGCGGGACGCTATCGGATCCTTAAACCGATCGGCAGCGGTGGCATGGGCCAAGTATTTTTAGCGGAGCATACCCATTTCCGCAAGCGAGTAGCACTGAAAATTTTGCCGCCACGATTCGGCGAAGATAAGGTGGCTCTCGCACGCTTTTTGCGTGAAGCGCGTGCCGTCGCTGCTTTGAATCATCCGAACATTGTCCAAGCCAATGACGTGGGCGAATCGGAAGGGGTTCATTTCTTGGCCATGGAATGGGTCGATGGAGCTTCTTTAGCTGATCTGGTGGCGAACTCGGGGCCATTGCCGTTGGGCGAAGCCTGCGAATACGCGAGGCAAGCAGCACTGGGGTTGGCGCACGCGCACGCAGTCGGCCTGGTACATCGGGACATCAAACCTCAGAACATTCTGCTGAACCGGGAAGGAGTTATCAAAATTCTTGATCTGGGCTTGGCGAAGTTTGCTCAAGACCAGAACGACCAGTTGACGCGGGAACACAACAGCCGAGATATTCTCGGCACGGCCGACTACATGGCTCCCGAGCAAGCGACGGCTGGCAGTGAGGTGACACCGGCGGTCGATCTCTACGCGCTGGGGTGCACGATCTATTTTATGCTCGTAGGGCAGGCTCCGTTTGCGGGCAAATCGACGCCTCAGAAATTGATCGCGCACGTGATGCAACCGTTGCCTCGCATCCCGAACGTGCCAACGGAGTTTCAGACGCTGTTGGATCGTCTGACGGCGAAAAATCCGCTGCAACGGCACCGTTCTGCCGACGAATTAGCTCAGGAATTGGCCTACTGGGCAACTCCTGCCCAGCCGCAATCGTTCGTCTTGCGAATTTCGGCTAGCCCGGTGCCCACAGCTACTCTTTCGGGGCCACTGGTGTCGGTGCCATCTCCCTCGCAGATGATTCCGCAGACGGAAGTAATAGCCGACCCATTCGCGGCAATTACCGAGGAAGACCAACCGATTACGGTGTCTACCTCGACATCGTCATCGAGTAAATCCAAGCGATCCTCACGAGGAATGCGATGGCTCCTCCTGATTGCGGGAGTGATTCTCACGGGAGTCGGAGGAACACTCTGGTACGTTCTTGCCAACGACGATCCTTCATCGGTCACAGAATTAAGTCAATCTGCATCAACTGCGACTGTTGAGGTATCTAAACCGAAACTAGAACCGAAATCCGATTGGAATCGTTTGTCGCACGAGGAATTCTTGCAAGCCGTAGCCACGCTGCCCTCACAACAGAAAACTCAAGCAGTCATGGATCGGCTACTGCACTTGAATCCAGGTTGGGAACTCCGATACGAAGAGGATTACGACCATCAAAACCGACTGGTCCGGTTGAAATTGAATGGGACCAAACTTCGCTACATCCAACCTCTCGCAGCTCTTTCCGATCTACGCATTTTAGAATTCGAGGTTTATCCAGTTTGGATGGTGAATGAAGAACTGACGGATATTAGCCCATTGAAGCGGTTGCAACTCACGGAATTGTCCTTGAATAGATTCGCGAGACTCTCGGATGTATCGCCCCTCCTAGGAATGCCATTGATTCGTTTGGAATTGGCAAGAACTGCAGTAAGCGACCTTGCTTTCTTAAGAACCATCCCTACTCTCCGCAAACTCAGTCTGCATGGATTGACGTTGAAAGATTTGAAGATTCTTAGCGATTTGCCTCTGGAATCGCTACTATTGCAAGGGACTCGTGGTTGCGATTTCACCCCTGTCGGAAAAATTACGAGTTTACAACATCTGGATCTGTCTTATACCAATGTAAGCGATCTGTCGTTTCTGAAACATCTTTCGCTCCTATCCTTGTATCTCGCGAAGACCAACGTGCAGAGCCTTGAGCCATTGCGAGGCATGCCTTTAGAGCATTTGATTATCGAGGATGCGCTGATCGCCAATCACGGAGAACTTTTGCGGTCGTTGCCACAACTTCGCCGAATCAATTGGCAGCCAAAGCAACTTCGGTTGCAATTCACTGTTCCCGAACCCACGGAGGGGGTGCTTTTCCGTGACCGATTCTCGAATGGTCAGATGACAGGATGGACAAACACAGACGAGGATTGGAGGGTGGTTTCTGAATTTGATGGAAAGCTGAATGTCTGCCTCGCTTTTCCGAAGCCGAGACATCGAGCTATCGTGGGGGAAAAATATTGGGATGATTATGAGATTGCGTGTTGGTTGAACATTCGAGCCGTCGAGACGAAGCCGGCCATCTTGGCTCGCTACACGGTGGAATCCGATTTCATCGGCACCTATGTACTTTCCTTCGATCCGCGGGGGCGTCGTGGATCGAATCTCGCTTGGAGTATCGTGATTGAACGGAATGGCAAAGTCAACGAGTGGCAAAACCTCGTGGATGGCGAAATCCCCATGCCCAAGTCGAACTGGATTCGGGTTCGATTCCGTGTTCGGGGAGCTACTTTGAGTGCTGCGATTTCAGAAGACGGTGAGCATTACCAGTACCTAGGATCGGTTCAAAACCACGAATTGAAAAGCGGTGCTGCGGGATTGACGCATTATCGCAAAGAGAAGGCGGCTTTTGCCGATTTCGCGATTTATTCGTTGTCGAAGTGAAATGCCTCGGCAATCTACCGACTTCCGCAAAGTAAAGTGATGATAAGTTGAACTGTGGGAATTGGGCGCGCGAAATCTGTGCGGAGAATGTCCTTGTCCAGATCTCTGTGAAGTCTTGGTTAAGTTATTGTGTGGGTACTCTATCAGTCTCTTTCAGGGCAAAAAGCTCTCGTGTAGGATGAACGCCTACGACTGGCTTGTTGATCCTAGCGAGGCAGAAAAGTGAATCCCCACCTTGTTGCATCTCCATTCGTGACGGCATTACGCAACATTGGCCTAGTGCCGGAAACGGAATTAATCAACCTGCTCGCTCAAGCGGCGGATACCAACGATTTAACGCAAAAATTGATGCGTTTGGGGTGGTTGACCGATTTTCATCTGAACCTGTTGAAACATGCAGTCGCGGGGCAAACTCTTCTCATCGATGGCCGCTATCGAATTCTGAAATTGGTCGGCAGGGGGGGGATGGGGCAAGTTTTTCTGGCAGAGCAGGTGACCTTTCGCAAACGGGTAGCGTTAAAGATTTTGACCCCGCAGTTGAGCCGCGACTCGGTCGCCTTGGCCCGGTTTCTCCGTGAAGCGCGTGCCGTGGCCGCAGTCAATCATCCCAACATCGTCCAAGCGAATGATATCGGCGAATACGACGGCATCCATTTTTTGGTGATGGAATGGGTGGATGGGATGTCGTTGGCTCAACTGGTGCAAAGTTCGGGGCCGTTGCCTTTGAATCAAGCCTGCGAATACGCCCGCCAAACAGCATTGGGATTGGCTCATGCGCATGCGGTGGGATTGGTCCATCGCGATATCAAGCCGCAAAACATCTTGGTAAATCGGGAAGGGGTGATCAAGATTTTGGACTTGGGGTTGGCCAAGTTTGCGGAAGATTACAGTGATCAATTGACATGTCAACATAACAGTATGGATATATTAGGGACAGCGGACTACATGGCGCCGGAGCAAGCGGAACAAAGTAGTGAGGTGACGTTTGCGGCCGATTTGTACTCGTTGGGATGCACGCTGTACTTTATGTTGGTGGGACAAGCGCCGTTTGCCGGCAAGACGACGTCGCACAAGTTTGTGGCCCACATGCTGCACCAGTTGCCGCGGGTGCCGAACGTGCCTGTGGAATTTCAGGGTTTGTTGGATCGGATGACGGCGAAAGATCCGCGTCAACGGCATCGATCGGCCCAAGAGTTGGTCCAGGAGTTGGCGTATTGGGCCAGTGGGGTACCGCGGCGGATGGTGGCCACGCTTCCGGTGGCCAGAGCGGTGCCGATGGCAACGTTGGCCGACGCGCAATTGCCGACCCAGATTCACCCGCAGATGGCACCGAAGCCGAACCCAAGTGCAAAGTTGTTGACGAATGTCGTTGAGCAACCACCCCCCAGTACGGACACGAACCCGTTTGCGGTCATCACGGAGGAAGCCGAAGTTTCGAAGCAAGTGAAGTCTTCGATCCAACCGCGTTCTTCAGCGTCGAAGGGGCTGTGGTTGATGACCACGGTTGCCGCAGTGGTACTGGTCGGTGCAAGCCTTGGGTTGTGGTTGATCTTGAAAAATGGCGGGGGAACCGACTCTTCCGCAGATCTTCAACAGGTTCAGGTGGAGAATACGAGGCAATCGAAGGCTGCCTTGCTGGGATTATCTCATGAAGAGTTTCTTAAGGCGATCGCTTCTTTCGATGGGAAAAAGAAAACAGTCGCCGTTATGGAACGCTTGCATGATTTGAATCCTAGTTGGGAGTCCAATTATCGAGATATCTATAATGAACAGGGGCATTTGGTAAGGCTCTATCTCAACGGACACAACCTTCGCAGTATTCAGCCCTTGGCAGCGTTCTCCGCTCTACAAATCTGTGACTTGTCTCTTCTCTCAAACCAATCAGGCTCTGAGTTGACAGACATCAGTCCGCTCAAGGGATTGCGTCTCAAAGAGTTGTTGCTGAATGGTCACCCCAAAATTACGGATATTTCACCATTGTTGGGAATGCCGTTAGAGCGTTTAGAATTGGAAAGAACCTCAGTAAAAGATCTTTCTGTCCTGAAAACAATCCCGACACTTCTTTTTCTGAATCTCGCTGGTACTCCCGTGAAAGATGTGACCATCCTGAGCGAATTGCCATTGCAAGAGTTGAATCTTGCAAACATCAAAGGCTGCGATTTGACACCACTTGCCAAGATTAAAACATTACAATATCTGAACATTTCTGATTGTGATGCGGTTGACCTCTCATTTATGAAAGAACTGCCGCTTCAGAAGTTGTACCTCAACAATGTTCGAGCGCAGGATCTAAGTGTCTTGCGAGATATACGGTCATTGTCGGATATCTACATGGACGAATTACTTTTGGCAAGACATGCTGAGTTCTTACTCACACTAGGCCAACTCAGAACCATTAACGAACTGGCACCACACTTACTTTTGCAATTTACCGTACCAGAAAACAAAAACGACTTCCTTTTCCGTGACGATTACTCTCAGGGGAAGCCAACCGGGTGGAGATCCGTTGACGCCGGCTGGCAAGTAGTACCTGCGTTTGAAGAAAAAGCCAATGTCTGTTTGTCCACGTCTCAAGAGCACCGCCGTGCGATCGTAGGCGAGACGACATGGCAGGATTATGAAATCGCTTGTTGGCTCAATGTTCGGAGCGGATCTCCCGTATTGTTAGCTCGGTATAACACCACAGCACTTATTCAGACGAATGCGTATGCTCTGACTTTTGCTCCTCAAGGTAAGAGCCTGAAGTGGGAATTGTCGTTGGAAAACCGCGGCCCAATCAACAATTCACAACCACTAGTTTCCTCAGAAGTCCCCTTACCAAAGTCGAGTTGGATTCGAGTTCGGTATCGAGTCCAAGGTCCACTCTTAAGTGCGGCTTTTTCAGAAGATGGAAAGAATTATCAGAACCTATTCGTCGGTTTTGAACACCGAAAACTGGCTCGAGGTATGGCCGGAATAACACATCTCGGCAAGGAACCGGCGGCATTTGCTGATTTCACAGTTTATCGGTTGAGGTGAGATCGATTTACAACCAAGACAGTTCGCACACTAAGGACATCATGAAAACCTTCGGAGAAAAATTCCTTACCCCCTTGTGCGATAGGGCTTGATCCGATAAGCTCATGGTGTTCAATCTTGAACGGCCAAGTGGCGGAATGGCAGACGCACTCGACTCAAAATCGAGCGCCCTAAAGGCGTGTGGGTTCGACTCCCACCTTGGCCATACCTTCGGTGAGCAGTCCTCTATTGCTCTTTCCCTCTTTCGATTCCCTCCGACCCAACCTTGACAACTTCGTTTTCCTCTCGCTATAGGCTCGGCCGGTTCCGAGAATCTCTTGGCGAAAGGAAACTACCTCGTGGCTGTTTCTCCTCGAATCACCTCCGCTGCCGCCGATGCGGAGTTCGCCGTTGCTGTCGCGGTGGCTTGTGCGGTTCGGCCCGATCAGGTCGCGTCGCTGCGCAGTCGGGTTGCCCTGGCGTTCGGTGAGCAAACGCCAACGTCGTTGCTCAAACAACTAGAAGACCAAACTCTCGTGGCGCTAGCTGCGGTCGCGGATGCTCTCGATGTGGCGCGGACCATGGCTTTGGATACACGCGATTGGGCGGTCGTCGCGGCACCGCGTCGGCCAGGACGAGCGCGCGTGAGCGAATCCATTCAAAAATTTTGTACGCAAGGCGCTTGGGGCGTTTCGCCCCACTTGATTCCTCATTGTTCGTTGCATTCGCTGGCTGGCACTCTTTCGCAGGCGCTCGGTTCGCATGGGCCGAATCTGGGGACCGGGGGAACGCCCGATCGTGATTCCGATGTGCTTCTGACGGCGGCCTCTTTCCTCGCCGATGAGACGGTGCCCGGCGTTTGGATGGTCTGGACTGGCTGGAACGATGAAGCGCCGATTGCCGATACGCTGGATCAGCGCGTCTGTCGAGCGGTGGTACTGGGGTGCCCGGCATTAACGGCAGTTCCCGCTGCGGCAGGTTGGCCAAGTTTGCGGCTCAAACTCCATACCTATGAAATTCATGCCATATTCTCGATCGACCTGTCCGCAACTTTGTTCTGCCTCGAATCGTTGGCCGAGGCCATCTCGGCGGAACGCATCCATACGCTCACCGGTTGGCGTTTAGCCGACGGCGGACGTGCGGAATGGATACCTCCTTTGGCGGCTCAGAGGGTGGCTGCATGAATCACGATGCGATTTGGATTACCGGTGTGGGGGTCTTGTCACCTCTGGGACATCGCTTTGACGATTTGGCCGATGCCTTGCTCGCGGGCAAAAGTGGCGTCGAGCGGGTCAATCGCTTCGATGTCTCGCAGCATCCCAGTCAGATCGGCGCTGCGGTACGTGCCGTGCCTTGTCCCGACGATGTCGATCCTGAACAATTCGCTCGACGCGATCGCTATTCGCAAGCGATTCTTTGGTGTGTCGCTTCCGCTCTTCAGGACGCCGGCTATTGGCATCAGCGTCAGGAACGGCGGATCGGCATCGTCTTTGGCTTGGCCTCCGAATGGATGTGGCAATGGGAAGAAGATCATTTCCAGCACCACAAACTAACTGTGGAAAATGCCTCGTTGGAAGGACCGTCACGGATCGCGCGACTGGCCGAGGAACTCGAACTGAGTGGCCCCTGCACGACGGTTTCCGCTGCGTGTGCGAGCGGTAATTTCGCGTTGGCTCAGGCTCGGCGATGGTTGCAGATGGGGTGGGTTGATGTCTGCATTGCCGGGGCGTGTGACATGGCATTGACACCGATGGTTCTCGCAGCGTTTGGCAATCTACGAGCATTGTCTCGGCAGAATGATCGTCCTCAGGCGGCATCTCGTCCTTTCGACAAAGCCCGAGATGGCTTTGTCCTGGGCGAAGGCGGGAGCGTTTTGATCTTGGAACGTGCCGAAACCGCTCGACGTCGGGCTGCTCGGGTCTATGGGGAATTGGCCGGTGTCGGATTGAGCAGTGACGCCTACCATCCGGTGATTCCCTCCCCCGATGCCGCGCCGGCGACCGAGGCAATCCGGCGTGCTCTGCGGGAGGCCAATGTCACTCCCGAGCAAGTGGATTATGTCAATGCGCACGGCACCAGTACCCCGGTCGGCGATGTCTGCGAAACCAAAGCCTTGCATGCGGCTTTCGGAAGTGCCATTGAGAATACCCCCGTCAGCAGCACCAAGAGCATGACGGGCCATTTGCTGACGGCAGCCTCGGCATTGGAAGGGATTGCTTGTTTGGCCAGTTTCGCGCGCCGGGCGGTTCCGCCGACGATCAATCTCGATGATCCTGACCCAGAATGTCGGCTGAATCACGTGGCTAAAGTCGCTCAAGAACGCCCGGTCAAGGTCGCTTTGTCCAATTCCTTCGGATTTGGTGGAAGCAATTCTTGCGCGGTGTTTAAGGCCGTTTCGTGAGGGATGTGATATGAGTTTCCGTGATCGAGTGGTCGTAATCACCGGGGCTTCCAGTGGCATCGGTCGGGCATTGGCGTTGCGTTTGAGCCAAGAAGGTTGCAAGTTGGGATTGATCGCTCGACGCGGAGATCTGTTGCGACAAGTGGCGAATGCGATTGAGTTGATTCATGGCCAGTGTGCGATCGCTAGCGCCGACGTGTCGGATCGACGTGCTCTGCGAGCAGCGATGCAGCAAATTCGGCAGCAACTCGGACCGATTGATTGTTTGATTGCCAATGCCGGAGTCGGTACGCCAACGTTGATAGACCCGATGAACATCGAAGACATCGAAACGATGGTACGGGTCAATTTTCTGGGGGTGGTCTATAGCATTGAAGCAGTGTTGCCGGACATGTTGGCACGTCGGCAGGGACACATCGCGGCAGTTTCGAGTTTAGCCGGCTTTCAAGGATTGCCAGGA
>CALEEC010000006.1 GCA_937949245.1 uncultured Gemmataceae bacterium
CCGATTTCTTTGAGCGTCTTAGGCTCTTCGTCATCCAAGCCGTAGCGCATGCGCAGTACGGTAGCTTCGCGGGGGTCCATTTTGTCGAGCAATTGCATCACTTGTTGCAGGTCGTCGGTTTCGACCATTTCGGTATCAGGAGTCTTGGCCCGGCTATCCATCAGCATTTCATCGATGGACCACCCCGATTCTTCTTGCTCGACTTGCGGAGCCGAGTTGTAAACCCGGATGGCTTTCTTGATGATGTTGAGCTTTTTCTTGGGCAGCCCCAGGAATTTGGCCACTTCTTCGTGGGTGGGCGCTCGGCCTAGTTCGTCGTGGAGTTGATTGGTCGCACGTCGCCATTTGGCCAACAGCTCGACCATGTAAGCGGGAATGCGAATGGTCTTCCCGGTATTGACCAGGGCACGCTTGATGGATTGTTTGATCCAGTAGCTGGCATAGGTGCTAAAGCGGGTGTTCATGCTGGGGTCGAATCCTTCGACGGCCCGCAGCAGACCAAGGTTTCCTTCTTCGATGAGGTCTTGGAGCGAGAGTCCCTTCCCGGTGTAACCGCGAGCGATGTTGACGACGAGGCGAAGATTCGCACGAACCATCAGGTCGCGAGCTTCGGTGTCTCCTTCGCTGATGCGAGTGGCCAATTCCTTTTCTTCGGCCGCAGTCAACAAAGCGGTTTCGTTGATTTCGCGGAGGTAAGTTTCCAACGGCGATTGAACAAGCTCGTTCCGAAGGCGGCGTGGTCGTGTCATAGCTGTCATCCGCACCAAAGTGGGAGTTGTGGGCCGGGGCAAACCAGCGGATGCCGGCGGGAACCATCCGAAGCCCCCGACGGACGAATCGCCGATGCAAATCTGAGCCGAACGTCACTGTCCGTGCTCTACCCGCATCTTCGTATCGTCCGATCGAAACCATCCACTCGACGGCTGCGCCCTGAAACCATTCATTCTCGCACTGAGGGGGCCGGTATCGTGCCTACGACAGACGCTATCGTGGCATTTGATGGAACCAGCAGGCGAGATTCGATTGGTTTGATCCCTATCATCCGTAAGCCAACCGCAGGGTTCCACCAAAAGTGAGCGACTTCCAAATTTTCGGCTCGATTTTGCTCGCTTCCGTGGACCGACTGGCTAGGGGAATTCCGAGGGCGACTGCGCACAAGGTGCCTTCCGGGACGGGATCAGGAACCCGTGCGCGGATCTGGTTTTTCTCTACGGAACAATCAAACCCCGCGACTCGAACCAGTCACGGCGTCCGTGCCGGTTTAGTGTCGGGGGCTATAGGTTATGCTAGGGGTTCAGCCTAGCTGGGGGCCAGAGTACGCGAAGAAAAGTCATTTTTCTTCGGTGGTCGTGGCTCCGGGCATACTGAACAGCGGGCCGGAGGCTCCGGTACCGCCGCGGAGTTCCCGAATCGGCTTGCTGGCCTCTTTTTCCTTGGCCGAGTCCGCAGACGAATCGTTCGTCTCGGGCGTCGTGGTGGCTTCGGTCGGCGCTTCCGTAGCTGAGGTCGCTTCCTCGGTTTCGAGTGGAGCTTTCAGTTGTCGGCGACTTAAGCCGATCTTACGATCCTTCGCGTCGACGCGGAGGATTTTCACCTCAATTTCATCGCCCACTTTGACCACTTCTTCTGGACTTTCAATCTTTTCGTCCGACAGTTCAGAGATGTGCAGCAAGCCTTCCAAGCCGGGTTCCAATTCGACAAAGACGCCGAAGTTGGTCAGTTTGGTGACTTTGCCCACTTTCAGATCGCCCGGATGATACCGCTCCGGAATGTCGCCTTCCCACGGGTCGGTGGCCATTTGCTTCAGGCCGAGCGCGACGCGTTTGCGTTCCTGATCGACGTTCAGCACCACGCAGGTGACCTTTTGGCCTTTCTGCACCACTTCACTGGGATGCGACACCTTGCGAACCCAGCTCATGTCCGAGACGTGCAGCAAGCCATCGATGCCTTCTTCGATTTCGATGAACGCACCGTAGTTGGTCAAATTGCGTACCGTGCCGGTGATGACCGTGTTGGGCGGATAACGTTCGGCGACCTTATCCCACGGATTGGGTTGTACTTGCTTCATCCCCAGCGAGATTTCTTGTTTCTCGCGGTTGATATTGAGTACCTGTACTTCGATGCGGTCGCCGGGCTGCACTAGTTCACGCGGATCGTTAATCCGTTTGGTCCAGCTCATTTCAGAGATATGCACCAAGCCTTCGATGCCATCTTCGAGCTTGACGAAGGCACCGTAAGACATGATGTTGACCACCGTCCCCCAATGCCGACTACCGACCGGGTATTTGGCTTCGACGTTCTGCCACGGGCTGGGCGTTTTGTGCTTCAGGCTGAGGGCGATCTTTTCCTTTTCCTTATCGACTTGCAGGATGTAGACTTCCAACTCTTGGTCGATGCGAACAACATCGTGCGGATTAGTCACTCGCCCCCAACTCATGTCGGTGATGTGCAGCAGACCATCGATCCCGCCCAGGTCGACGAACGCGCCGAACTCGGCGATGTTCTTGACCACGCCTTTGCGAATCTGCCCAGGTTCGATCTCGTTGAGCAGATTGGTCTTCATCGCAATGCGTTGATCTTCGATCAACTTGCGTCGGCTGACAACGATGTTGCGACGGGCTTCGTCGATTTTGAGAATCTTGCAATCGATGGTGCGACCAATGTAATCGCCAATGTCGGGTGGCCGGCGAATATCGACTTGGCTGGCCGGCAAAAAGACGTTGACGCCGATGTTGACAAGCAAACCGCCCTTGATCTTGCGCGTCACGGTGCCGGTCACCACGTCGCCTTCTTTGTGGCGGGCGAGAATCGCTTCCCATTCTTTCTGCCGCTTCGCTTTGCGGTAGCTGAGGCTGATCACCCCGTTCTCATCTTCGACGCTTTCCAACAGAACCTGTATCGTGTCGCCCACGTTGGGAGGGACGATTTTATCGCTGCCGTCTTCACGCCATTCTTCGAGCTTGATGATGCCTTCGGACTTGTAGCCGATGTCGACCAGCACATCTTCGCCGCGGATTTCTAACACTTTGCCATCGACGATTTTGTTGAGTTCGGGCTGCTGGGTTTCACTACCAATCCAGCGGTCCATTTCGTCGTGGAAAACTTGATCCAGGTCGTATTCTTCCGGGGTGTCGAATTGGCGAAGCAGATTCCGATTAACCATAGGACGAGAGGTTCCCACTCCCCACTGCGTTGCCGGTGTAGGGTAGCCTGTGAAAAGAGAAAATACGGCAGCGCCCGGCCGTTCCACACGACCGGAAGAAAGGTGCCGATTAGGTGCATTGTAACAGCTATCCCGGACGAGAGAAGGGCGAATCTCGATATTCTCTTTGGGGGTTGGGAGGAATGAGGCGGTCGTGGGCGTGAGCCGCGGACGCCAGTCCGCGGGTGTTGCAGAACCACCCGACGACGGAAGAAACCACCCGACGACTGGCATCGTCGGCTCCTGAGAAACCACCCGACGACTGGCGTCGTCGGGCTCCGATCGTTGCGTGATGATAGGAGCCGCGGACGCCAGTCCGCGGGGGGGCGGAAAATTCCTGGCATTAGAGTTTCGGTCGGCGGGGGTGCCAATCGGTGGCGCGTTCAAACATGCGGGCGGCCCGCAGGAGTTTTTCTTCCGCGAAGGGAGCGCCTTGCAGTTGCATGCCGATGGGCAGTCCCGAACGGGTGAAGCCGCACGGAATACTTATGCCCGCGATGCCGGCCAGGTTGCAACTGATCGTGTAAATGTCCGAAAGATACATCGCCAACGGATCGGCAGTCTTTTCTCCCAGGCGGAACGCCGGCGTCGGAGCGGTGGGGCCAAGCACCACATCGCATTGAGCAAACGCTGCGTCGAAATCGTTTTTGATCAACCGACGCACCTTCAGCGCTTTAGTGTAGTATGCATCTTTGTAGCCTTCCGACAAAGCGTAAGTGCCTAGCAGAATGCGACGTTGCACCTCTTTGCCGAACCCTTCGCTGCGCGACTTGCAGTAAGTGTCGATCAGACCGACCTTCTGCGAGGTGCGGTGCCCATAGTGCATGCCGTCGTAGCGGGCCAAATTGCTCGACGCCTCGGCCGTGGCTACCAGGTAGTAAGTCGCGATGGCGTAAGGACTGGTCGGCAAAGAAATCTCGCGGATCGTGGCTCCGAGGGATTGGTAGACCCGCAGCGCCTCGCGGATGGCCGACTCGACCTCAGCATCCAAACCTTCGCCGAAATATTCCCGGGCTACGCCGATCGTCAGCGACTCCAACGGGGTGTCCAGACTTTGCCGATAAGCGGGAACCGGTAGATCGGCACTGGTCGAATCGCGGGGATCGTGCCCGGCAATCACTTCCAACAGCAGAGCGGCGTCGGTGACATCGTGAGCAAACGGGCCGATCTGATCCAGGGAACTAGCGAACGCGATGAGGCCGAACCGCGACACGCGACCGTAGGTCGGTTTCAAGCCGACGATGCCGCACAGGCTCGCCGGTTGACGGATCGATCCTCCCGTATCGGTGCCCAACGAGAGCGGGGCTTCGCAAGCGGCAACGGCAGCGGCCGATCCGCCCGAAGACCCTCCCGGAATCCGTGTCGTGTCCCAGGGGTTGCGTGTCACCTGAAAAGCGCTGTTTTCGGTGGACGACCCCATGGCGAATTCGTCCAGGTTGGTTTTGCCGATGAGGATGGCATCGGCTTGCTTCAGCAGGGTGATGACGTGCGCATCGTAGGGCGGCACAAAGCGTTGCAGCATTTTGCTAGCGCAAGTTGTCGGCTGCCCTCGGGTGCAGAGGATGTCTTTGATAGCCACCGGAATGCCGGCTAAGGCTCCCAAAGGTTGGCCGGCACGCCGCTTGGCATCGACAGCCTGGGCTTGGGCACGGGCGGCCTCGGCATCGACGTGGAGGAACGCTTGGATCTGCGGTTCGACCCGATCGATCGTGGCCAAAAAAGCGTTGGTAATGTCGAGCGCTGTGGCCTCGCCGCGTTGTTGCAGCGTGAGTAATTCCCATGCCGTCCGTTCGGTCAAACTCATGCGTGCGACTCGTCAGAACCGGCGTCTAAAACGGCCGGCACAGAGTAAAAATCCCCAGTCCGTGCCGGGGCATTGGCCAGCGCTTCATCGACGGGGAGCGAAGGTTGTAAGGTATCGTCACGGAAGACATTGCGTAGGGGCAACGGGTGTGCCAATTCTTCGACCCCGTCCGTGGGCAATTGTCGAAGTTGGTCGACATAGTCGAGAATGGCACTCAATTGCGGCGTGAAGGTGGCCAACTCGGCATCGCTGGGAGCCAGTCGAGCGAGTTGAGCAATCTTACGGGCGTCGGCGATGGTCAGGGACATAGCGCTTAAGCACTCAAAGTGAACGGCTTGCGGACCACGGGGCGTTGCACCCGTCCCGAGCGAATGCACTGCACGCAGACGCGTTTGGTCATCACTTCGCCTTTGACGACAATCTTAATCCGTTGCAAGTTCGGTTTGAACACGCGCCGCGTGGTGCTGGTGATTTTGCGACCGACGCCGCCGAGGTATTTCGCTTTACCGCGATAGGTTTTCTGATTTCCCAACTGCGGTTTCTTGCCGCAGATGTAACATTGCATTCCCATGACGCTTGCCTCTCGATTGCCGAGCGACTTAGGTTCCGAAAATACTAATGTAGCGACTCTGTGGTGTTTGACAAGAGATCTCGAAAAACCGAAAAACCATCGATAGCGGAGGCCGGCATATCGCTGAGAACTTTCGCAGCCCCGAAGAGATTCGCCAGGTTCGCCGCCACGGCGGCGGTCTAACGCCCGTGCTCGGAACACGCCGAGCGAGTTCACAGGGCGTGTTCGTTGAGAGGCAAGCCCCCTAGAAAAATCGGGCGGCACTACACTAGCGAAACCTCCAGTTGCTCTTGGCATGTTGCTCTTGGCATGGCCCTTAAGTTTGCCGTAAACCTAAGAGTCGGAACGATTCGTGCGATTGATGCAGAGAGATTGTACGGATTGCCTTTGTCTAGGTTTGCCGAATTATCCAGATGTTCCCGATTGCGTAGACGCCCAAAATTCGCCACCATGAGGAGAGGAAAAGGCGTTCGCTCGATTTACGCGGTAACTTCCTGAAGAACAAGGTATTGAGGGCGGACAAAATCGGCCGAGGGGAATAAAAATTCCCTGCTTCCCTCTCTTGCGGGGCAAGTTCGGCGATTGCGGAACGCGAGAGTTGGCAAGCGGGGTTGCCGCTGACGACTTGGCGAAGTATGATGCCTTTTTTTCAGGCATAGTTGTCGCGACAAAAAGCCTTCTGGGGCAGCAGCACGGCCATGCGGTTCACGCTGATCGACCAGATTTGGGACATCGAAGCCGGCAAGAGTGTGACGGCACTCAAACGGCTGACTTTGGCCGAGGAATACCTGGCGGATCATTTTCCGCGATTTCCCGTGATGCCGGGGGTGCTGATGTTGCAAGCGATCGTCGAAGCCAGCGCTTGGCTGTGGCGGGTCACGACGGACTTTCGCTACAGCATCATGACGCTGCGTGAGGCGAAAAACGTCAAGTACGGCACCTTCGTTGAACCGGGGCGGACTCTGGAACTTCGGGTCGATGCCGTGAAAATCGACGAGGCCAGCGCGACGTTCAAGGGCAAAGGTCTAGTCGAAGGCGCGACCGCGGTGACGGCGCGAGTGGTGTTGGTCGGCTACAATCTCCGCGATCGTTCGCCCCAGACGAGTGCCATCGATGAGCGGTTGATTCATCACTGGCGCGAGCGGTACGCGCAATTGACCGGTTGGGGCAAAAGCTAAACTTCACCCGGAACCCTGGGGGGCCTACGAGCAAGGATGAGCAACCATGTTGTTGAAGGATCAAGTGGCATTAGTGACCGGTGGTAGTCGTGGCATTGGTCGGGCGATCGTGAAACTGTTCGCCGAGCAAGGGGCCAAGGTAGCGCTGGTGTATCGCGGTTCGCAAGCAGCGGCCGAAGCATTGGTCGAAGAAATCAAAGCCGCCGGCGGGGTAGCCCAGGCGTTTCAAGGCGATGTGGCCCAGGTCGGCACGGCGAACACCATTGTCGAAAAGGTGATCGCAGATTGGGGCCGACTCGATATTTTGGTCAACAACGCCGGCGTGATCCGCGATGGTCTGTTCGTGCGTATGGAACCAGCCGACTGGGACATTGTTTTGGCCACGAACCTGACGGGAACCTTCGCATTCTGCCGGGCCGTGGTCCAGCAAATGGCCCTGCGGCAGCGTTATGGCCGTATCATCAACGTATCGAGCGTCGCGGCCGAGCATGTGAACGCCGGCCAAACCAACTACGCGGCCAGCAAGGGAGCGATCAACTCGTTCACCCGTGCTTTGGCAGTCGAGTTAGCCAGCCGGAATGTAACGGTCAACGCAATCGCTCCGGGATTTATTGAAACGGACATGAGCGAAGCGGTACGCAACAAAGCGGGCGACTTCATCGAGAAAAAACTGATCCCGATGAAACGCCTCGGGAAGCCGGAAGACATCGCCCAAGTGGCGTTGTTCTTGGTTTCACCGGCCGCAAGCTACATTACTGGTCAGGTTCTTACCGTCGATGGCGGATTGAGCTTGGGAGCCGTGGCGGGGTGACCTCTCATGCCGACGGTCCAGGGGGGCATCCGTCGTGGTGTTTCGGAGGACTGCTTTATGATGACGCAGGACGAGATCTTCCAGCGGGTGGCGAACACATTGATCGACGCCCTCAACGTAGACGAAGACCAAGTGACGCCGCAAGCGACGCTGACCGGCGATCTGGAAGCGGAATCGATCGACTTTCTGGACATCGTGTTCCGCCTGGAACGCGAGTTCAACATCAAGATCCCACGCGGCGAACTCTTTCCTGAGTCGATCTTCCAAGGCGATCCGACGTTCGTCCAAGATGGCATCGTGACGCCCAAAGGATTGCAAGAACTGCGTGCACGCATGCCGTTTGCCGACCTGTCGAGCTTTGAAGCTGACCCCCGCTTCGAGCGGATGTCGGATCTGTTCACGGTCGATCTGATTACCCGCTACATCCGGCACAAGTTAGAATCGGCCAACGGAGTGCCTGC
>CALEEC010000007.1 GCA_937949245.1 uncultured Gemmataceae bacterium
CGTTGTGTTCATTCACACGGGGGGCGTACCCGCGATTTTCGCTCAACCGCACCAAGTGCTTGCCGGGTATGACGCCGGACCACCGGGCGATGTTTCCTACAGAGGGGGGGATAGAAATTCACCATGATCGATCTGTTACGCTCGCAACCGATTTTGTTGCTCGCTTTGATCATTGCTCTGGGGCATATCCTCGGAGAAATCCGTATCGCGGGAATCAAGCTGGGCGTCGCTGCCATCCTTTTCGTTGGGCTGGCCTTTGGCGCGTTCGATCCACGGTTACGTCTGCCGGAGTTCGTCAAAGCCTTAGGATTGGTCGTGTTCGTCTACAGCATCGGCCTCAGTAGTGGACCGGCCTTCATTCAATCGTTTCGGCAAACTGGCAAACGCGACACCGCGTTGGTGCTCGGCTTGTTGATCGTGGCTGCAGCGATGGCCACGGTGGCCCATCATGCCCTGCAGCTCGATAGCACGCTGACCGTGGGGATGTATTGTGGCAGTCTGACGAATACCCCCGCATTGGCGGCCGTCGTGGAGCGGATCGACCATACCTTCCCCGGCAATGCCGAAGCTCGGACCCATCCGGTGATTGCCTATTCCGTGGCTTATCCCATGGGCGTTTTGGGGATGCTGTTGGCGATCCTCGTCATGCGTCGCTGGTTTCGCATTGATGTTGCTGCTGAAACAGCCCAATTGCGCGGCTACGGTCTGGGGACAGATACGTTGGAAAATCGCACGCTGCGCATCACGAAACTCCCCTCGGAAGGGGTCCGCATTCACGATTTGTTGGTGACGCACACCTGGCGGGTAGCTTTTGGTCGCGTCGAAAACGGCACCTCGCTCGACATTGCCACCGAGGAAACCGTCCTGCGTCCCGGCGATCGTGTCAGTTTGATCGGCACTCCGCAGGAAATCGATCGCGTCCAACTCGAACTGGGCGAAAAAAGCCCGGTGCCTTTGGAGGAAGACAATCGCGAATTCGATCATCGCGAAGTGTTCGTGTCGAATCAAGAAGTCCTCGGCCGGCCCTTACGCGAATTGATGCTTCCCCAGCGTACCGGAGCGATCATCACTCGCATTCGCCGCGGCGATCAAGAGTTACCGGCCTTGTCGCGAACCACCCTCGAGCTGGGCGATCAGGTTCGCGTGGTCGCTCACCGCTCTCGAATGCATGAAGTCCGCAAATTTCTGGGCGATTCCTACCGCGCTACCAGTGAGATCGACTTGTTGACCTTCAACTTAGGGCTAGCTCTGGGACTCTTGCTCGGGTTGATCGCGATTCCTTTGCCTGGCGGATTGACGGTCAAGCTCGGCTTGGCGGGGGGACCGTTGGTCGTCGCCTTAGTCTTGGGGACTCTGGGCCGAACCGGGCCTTTGCGTTGGAATCTCCCCGCGTCAGCGAATCTGACTTTGCGTCAGGTGGGGATCGTGTTATTTCTAGCTGGGGTCGGCTCCGAAGGGGGACATGCATTCATCACCATGATTGCCGGTCCCGAAGGCGTGCTATTGTTTTGCAGCGGAGCGGTAATCACCACCAGCATCGGCATCCTGTTTCTATGGATCGGTTATCGCTTGCTGAAAATTCCTTTCGTCCTACTCATGGGAATGCTCGCCGGCTTTCAGACGCAACCGGCACTGTTAGGCTTTGCCACGACGCAGACCGGCAACGATGTGCCTAACATCGGTTACTCGGCCGTCTATCCCGCGGCGACCATCGGCAAAATCATGATAGTGCAGATTTTGCTGCAAATACTGACTTGACCGATTTTAGCGACTGAGGAAGTTACGCCACGAAAAATCTTCCCATTGCCTCGATGCAAGCAATCGCAGTTCACGATAGGATGCCCCCAGCCATCGACGGATCGCAAGCATCCTTGTCCTGCAACTGCATCCGACGCAACCGCATCCGGCATAGGAGGAATTCTCGTGTTGGCTCGTTCTGTTCGGCTGGGTTCGCCGAAGTCCGCTGGACACTCGAACCGTTGGATCCTCGAAGAGCTGGAAGATCGCTCGATGCCGGCTGCGATTGCCGAGGTGGAACAAGTGCCGGTCGTTCCCATCATCGATGGCCCGATGCTGGTGCATCTGCGTAGCATTGCCGAATTCGGCCAGCAGCAAGGCAACCGGATGCATGTCTTTGCCAAAGTTGGCGATAGCATCACGGCGACGACGAATTATCTGGTGCCTCTGGGCGATCCGAGCTACAATCCGTGGTTGACCGGATTAGCGCAAGTCGGTCCCGAACTGCTCGACAGTTTCTACCTGTACCGCACTCCCATTGACGGCAGCGGTTACAACTCGTTCAACCGACCGAGTGCGGCCGCCTTTGCCGGTTGGACGACCGTCGACGGCGCACGCGCCTTGCCCAATGAATTGACCGCGATCAAGCCGGCGATAGCATTGATCATGTTCGGTACCAACGACATGGTGCTGTTCCGCAATTCTGCGCAATTTGCGGCCCAACTCCGCGATGTGGCGCAAGTCGCGATCGATCACGGGGTCATCCCGATCCTTAGCACGATCCCCGATTTCTTTTATCAGTCAGCTGAACCAAATCCTGCAGTCCACGAACACAATCAAATGATTGTGCAGGTAGCCCGTGAATTGAATATCCCGGTATGGAACTACTGGAAGGCGATCCAAGAACTTCCAAGAAAAGGAATTAGCGTAGATGCAGTGCATCCAAGCACAGCTCCGGCTGGGGCAGCCTGGTTTGGTCCCGGGGGGTTGT
>CALEEC010000008.1 GCA_937949245.1 uncultured Gemmataceae bacterium
ATCGGCCACCGATTGCAGCGTCGTCGGTTGCGTGGCGTGGAACATGGTCCACGAACTGGGATCGCGAAAATCGCCGACGAAAACGCGATAATGCGTTTGCATCGGTCGCCCTGAGGCCGTCCCCGGTGTCAGATACACCACCGGCATCTCGTCGAGCAGTTTCCGATTGTGGTCGCTGTCCCAAGGCTCGTTGAGACGGAACTTGCGGTACAACTCTTCCTGTTCCAGATAGGGCAGAATGTGAACGCGCCAGGAAAGCCCATTGCTGGTGGCTTGGGCTTTCGCTTTCGCTGCCTCGGAATCGATCTTTCCTGCGGGAGGCAGTTTGTTATGGGCGGTGTGGTAGTGCTGCAGTGCCAAGCCAATTTGTCGGAGATTGTTTTCGCTCTTTTCTAGTTCGCGAGAGGAACGGGTTGTTGTTTTGCTGCTCGTCGCGTCCGAGGAAGCCCCATCCGCCGATGTCGCTGACGCTACCTCGCTGCCCGGATCGACTTTCGCTTGGCCACATCCGCCCAACAGCAAGACACTCCCCAGCCACAAGCCCCAAGCCACCGCGAAATATCTCATCGGTGCATCTCCAGACTGGAATGAGGCCAACCAATGCATCCCTTTGGCGTTGCGTCTAAGCTTGTCGCTCAAATATTGTACGCCTGGGAGAAAGGTTCGTCCTCTCTCTCTGGAGACGAGGAATCCCTGCCGTTGGTTTGATCACGGCGCCGCGAATACTTCGCCTCCGGCTTTGGTGGCCATGCAGCCCAGCGTCCGAATCGAGATATTCTCGCTCAGAAAGCGTACCGAGCCATCTGCCATGACTACGTTCGCTCCCCCGCTGTGCATCGAGTAGAAGAGATAGCCCCATTCATTCGAGCCATTGATTTTGAGCGGTGCCGGAGGAGGCGTAGTGAGGGCTCCCGTGCACCAAAGAATTCGCTGACCAATTTCATAGGGATTATCATTCGTAGCCCAAGCTCCGCCCCGGGCCCGAGCACAGTTTGGTAGAGTATTGTTGGTCACCGCAGTTGCCATCATTCTACCACCGCGGTAAACGTCCTCCCGGCCAGCACATTCGCCAAACAGAATCGTGTTCGAGGTGCCATCGGTGATGCTGGTGATCGTGTTGGTCGGTCGCGGAGAAGTAGGATTACTCCACCCCACCATCACGCCTCGACGATCGCCCGTCAACATGTCGGCTCCAGTCAGTCCCGCGTTGGTATTGAAAGTCGATGCAATCCCTTCGACCGCAAAATAATCGGTACAGGCTCCGATCTTGTTGGGGGGGGTCGGTTCATATTTATCTTGCAAGCGATCGGGATTCGGGGTCGATGGGCATTGCAAAAGGCGAATTTGCGTTCGCACGAGGACATCGTTAGGGGGCATCCACCAATTCTCGGCAAGATTGTAACCGGCCAAGATGTTGCCTTGCTCAAAATAGGGGAACAGATCCGGTGCCCAACCGCGTTGCGCCATCTCAGGAATGGCCGTGTTCCTAAAGCCTCGTTTCGACAAGGGAAACTCTTGCCGCGCGGATTCATAATTCAAAGCCGCTAGTCCGAGTTGGCGTAAATTATTCTGACATTTGGCCCGTGCCGCAGCCTCACGTACCTTTTGTACCGCGGGCAACAGTAATCCAATCAGCACCGCAATGATCGCAATCACGACGAGCAATTCAATCAAAGTGAATCCTTGGCGCGTTCGAGAACCCATCATGGAAAACCTCGAAGAAAGAAGGAAGAAAGTGACATGGATTTCAACCATTCCTCTTTTCTCCCAGGCAAAGAGAATGCCAATGCGTTTGATGGCAAGATTATTTCCAAATTTTGCATTGGAAATTGGTGTCGATAGGCTTTACCAGGTCGGGGCGCAGGCAACGTCATGGCCAATCTTGGTCACAATTTGGGCACCACGCGGGGATAGTTGGATCTTGGGAAAATGGTTCGCTTCTCGACAAAAGTGCTTGGAGAGCCTGCTATCGAGTGATAACTTAAAAGTCGTGAGTTGCCGGATTCTTCGCTCCGGCAGAGCCTACCCCGCGCGGAAGCCCACCGATGCTTCTGTGAAACTCTGCTTGAGCTTTAGCGTGCTGGAACCGGTGACGGCTGTAGCAGAAAGGTCGGCAAATCGATGGCCGAACCGTTGCCTTCATTGGTCGAACGCAGTTATGGCGATCCGCGACTGCACAACGAAGCGGCCGTTGTCGCGTTGCATTTCTTAGCCGATGGCCATTTGCTATCCATCGAAGACGGCGGAGTTCTGCGTTGTTGGAATCACGCGGGCCGATCGCTACGCCGAGCGTTTCTGTCGGATTTGGAAACCGTCTGGGCGTTTAGTCCCGAAGGCGACCTCCTCGCGTCGGCCAGTTCCGAACTGATTCTGTGGGATACCGAAACCGGTTCGCTACTGACGAAAGTCACCTGCGATTCGTGGGTGACGGCCTTAGCCTTCAGTCCGCACGGCGATTTTTTGGCCACGGGCCACGACGATGGCCGAGTCCGCCTGTGGGACCGCGATTCGCTGTTGCAGGAAGACGAATTTGCCGCCCATCGAGGACCGGTGTCGGCGTTAAGTTTCGCGGTGCCAAAAGGGCTATTGGCCACTGCTGGCGAAGATCGCGTCATTCGGTTGTGGCACGACCTGGGCCAGAAAGCCGGGGGCGAGTACCGCGGTCATACCGATCGCATTCCGGCTATAGCTTGGCATCCTCGGCAATCGCTGCTGCTGAGCGTCAGTTGGGACGCGACGGCCCGGCTCTGGTCGCCCCGGCAACGCGATCCTTTGGCCATCGTGCGGGATCATAACGAACAAGCGACTTTGGCCACCTGGTCCCCCACGGGAGAGTATTTTGCCACGGTCGATGCCCAAGCGTATCTGCGTCTGTGGCGTTGGCAGGGCACCCAGGTCGAGTCGGTTTTCGCCGAGCAGGAACATACCGACGAAATCTACGCGATCGCCTTCGATCGCACCGGTCAACGCTTGGCCAGTGCCGGGGCCGATCGCTTGATCCGCGTTTGGGACATCCCTTCCGGTCAATTGCAACTGGGCCCGCTGTTTCAGCCTCGGCAATCGCTCGCCTGTTATCGCGATCGCGAGGATCGGCTGATCCTGGCCGGCGCTCCCGACGGTGAACTGCACTGCTGGGACGCCGACAGCGGCAAAGAACTCCCGCCTTGGCATGCCGAACAAGCGAGCTGCGATACGATCAGCGTCGCAGTCAGCCCGAATGGTCGTTGGCTGGCCGCGGGGGGGATCGATGCAGAAATTCGCATCTACGACACGCACGCGCATCGCTTGGCCCAACGCCTCGATCCGACGCGCGGCCCGTTGGTCACCCTCGCTTTTGCCCGGCACTCCGATTTGCTCGCGGCCAATGGGGGCCAAGATGGCACCGTCTGGATTTGGCGTATCAGCGCCGGCGAACCGATCTTGCTGATTCCCGAGGCCGCCGAGGGATGCTCGATTGAAGTGGTCGACTTTCACCCCAACGCTCGCTGGGTGGCCTGCGGGGGCGTCGATTGGCTAGCTACCGGCGGAAGCGATGGGGCCGTCTGCCTGTGGGACATCCACGAACGCGACAAACTCGGGATGTTTCCCCGAGGTGTCACCTCGTTGACCTTCGACGTCGAAGGGCGTTTCTTGGCCGGTGGTTCGATCCAAAAGACCGTGCTAGTCTGGGACGTGACCAAGCAAACGCTGATCTTCGAGTTGGTTGGTCATACCGAGGCCGTCCGTTGTGTTGCGTTCAGTCCCGATGGCAATTGGCTGCTGTCCGCTGGGGACGATGAAACCGTGCGGGCCTGGAACGTCCTGACGGGCCGAGCCGTTGTCACTCGGCAACTTGATGTTGCGGTGCAAGCGTTGTGCTTCAGCCCGGATGGACATTGGCTGTTTACCGGCAATGCCAACGGCACCTGTTATCGTCTCGACTTCCGTCGTTTCCTGGACGACTGAACCTGGGCAATCCCTCCGGCGACGGACGTCTGCCGGCTCGCCTTACGAACAACTCCGGCGACGGACGTCTGCCGGCTCGCCTGGCCTCACGTCGATGGAAGCTGTCGGCAACTTCGCCCATGGCTCATCGTTCGCTACAATGGTATCAGGGGAGTGCGGCTCGCTTCTTCGCCGGTAGGACGACGTTGCGATCCACGGCGACCAGGGGAAGGGGACAACCACAATGCACCATCCCATCGAACACGACGACCCGTTGGAAGAGCCGTTGGATAGGGCGGCCAACTACTTGCGCGACGCCCAAACGCTGGCCGTGCTTACCGGTGCGGGAATCTCGGCAGAAAGTGGTATCCCGACTTTCCGCGCTAGCGATGGCTTATGGGAGAATCACCCCATCGAAGAAGTGGCCACCCCCGAAGGCTTCGAGCGCGACCCGCGGTTGGTGTGGCGTTTCTACAACGCTCGGCGTGCCAGTGTGGCCCAGGCACAGCCCAACCCCGGCCATCGTGCTTTGGTCGCCCTTGAGCAACGCTATCAGGATGGCTTCACCTTGATCACGCAGAACGTCGATGGCTTGCACACCTTGGCCGGTAATCGCTCGGTGCTGGAATTGCATGGCAGCCTACGCCGTACCCGCTGCACCGTCTGCGGCGACATTGCCGATCGCGGACTCGAGCCATTGGACGAATTACCGCACTGCCCGAAATGCAGCGGTTTATTGCGGCCGGACATCGTCTGGTTTCACGAGATGCTACCGCAAGACGTTTGGTTGTCGGCCGTCGAGGCAGTGTATCGCTGTCAGGTGTTTTTCGTCATCGGCACTAGTGCCGTGGTCTGCCCCGCGGCCGGACTAGTTCCCCTGGCCCGGCGTAACGGCGCGAGAGTGGTGGAATTCAACCTCACCCGAACCGAAGCCAGCCGGTATTGCGATGTCGGCCTCTATGGGCCAGCCGGCGAGATGCTCCCCAAACTCCTCAGCCGGTTGTGACCGATCATCCGAAAGCAAGACATCGCCAACGCCAGAAAGCAAGACATCACCAACGCCAGAAGGCAAGACATTGCCACTTGGAGAAACCGAGAATCGCTTATGCCTGCACGACTGTTAGATGGCAAACAAATTGCTCAAACGATCCGCAGCGAAATTGCTCAGCGGGTGCAGCAGCGTTTGGCCCAACAACTGCCGCCCCCCGGATTGACGGTCGTTCTGGTGGGGGATCATCCGGCCAGCCGAGTCTACGTCCGCAACAAACGCAAAGCGGCGCAGGAGGTCGGCTTTGTCGGCCAAGTGCTCGAACGGTCGGCGGACATTCGCCAAGCCGAACTGCTCGACCTGATCGCGCAACTAAATGCCGATCCGTCGGTGCATGGCATCTTGGTGCAACTCCCCTTGCCGCGCCACATCGACGAAGCAGCGGTCATCGAAGCGATTGATCCGGCGAAAGATGTCGATGGCTTTCACCCGCTGACGTTGGGTCGGCTGACCGCAGGGCATCCGACGTTTTTGCCCTGTACGCCGCAAGGCGTGCAAGAATTGCTGGTACGCAGCGGCATTCCCACGGCCGGCGTGTCCACCGTCATCGTGGGGCGAAGCAACATCGTCGGCAAACCGTTGGCGTTGCTCTTGGCGCAGAAGCCCACCCCGGCGTTTCCGCTGGCGGGGGACGCCACTGTGACACTGGTCCATAGCCGAACCCGCAACCTCGCCGAACTGACGCGTTCCGCCGACTTGCTGATCGCAGCCATCGGCCATCCGGGATTCATCACCGGCGAGATGATCCGACCGGGAGCGACGGTCATCGATGTCGGCATCAATTCGGTCGCGGGCCAAGTTGTCGGTGATGTCGATTTCGCCTCGGTGTATCCGCGTGCCGGCGCGATCACTCCGGTGCCCGGCGGGATTGGGCCGATGACCATCGCTATGCTGTTGAAAAACACCTTGCAAGCCGCCGAGGCCCTATCCCGATGACGCCCGCTCCGCCGACGCCTGCTTCATCGACGCCTGCTTCATCGATGTCTGCTTCATCGACGTCTACTTCGTTGACGCCCGCTCCGCTGCTGTGCCGTGAGATTCTCGATGCCGACGACGATGCTTTACCCGCTTTGGGCGCCCTGTACGAAGCGACGCAGCACATCGACGAACGCATTCCCTGGGCTTGGATCGCCCGAGCACCGAAACGTCGGCAAACTTGGCGACCGGGGATGTGGTGTCCCCATTTGGTATCGGCTCATGAACGATCGGCCGACAAGCTAGGTCCGCCGATCGGCTTTGTCTACGGAGCGCATCTGCCGATTTTGGGAGCTTACGTTTCCTATCTGGGCGTCGATCCGAAGGTGCGTCAACGCGGCATCGGCACTCGTTTATTTGAGGTCATTTTCCGCTTGCTGGCCGTCGATGCTGCGATGGAAGGCGTGCCTTTGCCGTTCATCCTGTGGGAGAGTCGTCGGCCCGCCCCGGAGGCACCGGCCGACGCTTGGGACTTGTGGC
>CALEEC010000009.1 GCA_937949245.1 uncultured Gemmataceae bacterium
GCGAAACTTAATGGGTTCCGATTTGTCGTCTTTCTTGTCTTGAGCTACTACACTAGATTGCAGAGCCAATAGGGATATAGTTCCAAAACCAGCAGCTAGAGTCAGCCAACGCAAGCTAAATGTCATCCGTGGTGCCTCCGTAAGTAGAATCGTCATGGGGAAAAGCTATAGCACGCTCCATTGTATATCGAACGCGTTTGGATCATAAGCTGTTGGTGCCATGAGTTCAAGGAACAACTGGTGGGGGCATTGCGTTTGAGACAGGAATTGGATAATCTATTTTAGCGATCTGCGGTGGATGTGGTGCGAGGTGATCTCAAGGAACTGCCGAAGAGTCGTAGAATTTTTGCATCAGAGGAATCGACGACTTGACGAGGTTCCGTTCCTAAGCGACGATAAAAGCAACGATTCCCACACGCCAGCGATCTTTCGCTAGACCCCTGGCCGATTGGAGGAGGGAACCATGAGCCATCCTGACAGTCCGCCGCCCATCCGGTCGGAGCTGACAGGGGTGACGTTGGCTGGTAAGAATTTCTCGCATCCCACCGATGCCTTCTTGTTTCGCTGGTTGGACGCCATGGTGCCGTTAGATGACACCCTGGCAGAAGCCTTAGCGAATTGGTGGAAGACCGAGGCACAACCTGAAGAACGTTTGGCGGATTTCCTCGTTCGACAAGGTTTTTTCGTGGCCGACGCCCCGCAAATCATTGAAGCGTTTCGTCTTGGGCAAATCGCCTCGTGCGACCGCAAACGCTTGTTTGGGGCCGATGGGCTTTTTCGTTTCCAAAAATATTTGCGTGCGTTGCTTCAAGGCCATCCGACACGTACCGCCAATGACACCGCGACGCACTCGACTGCCAACGTTCCGACTCCTCGGCCGACTAGTTCCTCCATGGCTTCTTCCGCGAAGTCGGGAACTCGTCCACCGATTAGCAATCCCAACCATTCGCCATCCGATACGTTCTTGTTGGGGTTTTTGGAAGAGCGGTTTCCTCTGGATCGTGAATCGTTAGCCCTGCTCGAAGCTTGGTGGCAGCGGGAACGAAATCCTAACGAAGAATTGGCTGCTTTTCTGGTGCGAAACGACATTTTTGTGGTCGATGCTCCGTCGCAGGTTCAGGCGGCACGCGTCGGTTCGGTAGTCCTTGAACAACGCAACTTGTTCACTATGCCGGGGCGGATTCGCCTACAACAAAGAATCCGCCAGGATAAAGAGAATGCCGCGAAACTCCTCGGCGGGCCGAAATCGATCTCGGCGTCTCTCTCCAGCATCATTCGCCGCAAGTCTCCCGATGAAACGGACTTCTCGCAATTGCTCGAGCAACTGCGCCCGGGTATGTCGGTGGGACGCTGCATTCTGAAGGAATTTATCGGCGAAGGTGCAGTCGGACGCGTCTACCGTGCGATTCACAAAACCCTGGATATTCCCGTCGCCGTCAAGGTGATGAAATTTCCCCCTTCGGCGGCATCCAAAGAGTACGAACAATTCCGCCGGGAGGCACAACTACTGGCCAAAGTGACGCACGAAAATGTAGTTCGCGTTTGGGATTTTGATGATGATCCAGCGCTGCCGTATCTCGTGTTGGAATACATTGAAGGGATGACGCTGCAAAAATTGTTGCAGCAGACGGGGGCTTTGTCCTTAGCTCAAGCGATCAACAACATCGCTCAAGTGGCCCGTGGGCTGGAGGCGGCCCAGCGGATTGGAGTCGTGCATCGCGATGTCAAACCTGGAAATATCCTGATCAGTCGGGACGGAGTTTTGAAAATCATCGATCTCGGAGTGGCGGTCATTATCCGGGGGAAGAGTTTTATTCCCGAGAAGGTGAATCCCGAAAATCTGGTCGGAACGGCAGCTTACATGTCTCCCGAACAGGCCAGTTGCACCCCAATGGATTATCGCTCAGACATTTATTCGCTTGGAGTGACATTCTACGAACTGGTGACAGGACAACTCCCATTCACCGGAAAGTCGCACATGGAGTTGTTCATGAAGCACATTAAGCAGATGCCCAAGCCACCTCATGAAGTAACTCCCACACTGCCTCCCATCATTAGCGAAGTGATCCTTCGCATGATGGCGAAAGATCCCAATCATCGGTATCAGACCTATGCGGAACTGTTGGCAGACCTGAATTATCTCCAACAGAACCTAGTTCCTCAAGGTTGACCTTCAGGAGCCAAACAGCTCGGTGCGAGCCGTTTCCGTCATGATTTTGACCGCCGGATGCTTGATCTTGCGTTCGGCAGAAACCGCGTAGAACCGTTCGCGGATCGAGTCAATTTGCCCGATGACACGCACGCCAAGTTGCTCGACCACATCTTGGGCAATCACCGAAGGCATCGCGAAGAGTCCTTCTCCTGATCGGCCTACCACTTTCATCAAGGTGCTATCCATGAATTCGCCGCGGATTATCGGACGAATGTCTTCACGCTCGAACCATTGATCGAGCGTGCGACGCAAACTCGTGTTCGGAAACGGTAATAACCAAGGGGCATCAACGATGCTCGATGGGAAGCCAGCCTGATATTTCTCGGCCAAATCAGGGGCACCGAGAACGGTTACGCCACATTCCCCCAGTTGATGATTGAAAACTTTCAACCGTGTAGCTGAGTGAATGGGAGCATCAGTGAGAATAAGGTCGATCTCATAGTTGACTAATTGATGCAGTAATTCTTCAGGTTTCCCCTCGGGGCAGACGACCTGGGTAGGTTCGTTCATCGAAAAAATGGG
>CALEEC010000010.1 GCA_937949245.1 uncultured Gemmataceae bacterium
CATCGCTTTCGAGGAGCCGGTTTTTCCTTTGGACTTCGGGTCGATCGGTATCGTCGGCGCTTCGACTTTCTCGGAACGGATGGCAGGATGGCTGAAGTACAAGGCTTCGACGGCATCAAGATCACTTCCCGAGACGACGACTTCGACCGTGGAACCCGCTTTCGCTCCTGCGGGAGTGACGATGTACAGTTTCGGGGCGGGGGCCGGCGGATCGGCCTTCGGTTGCGAGGTGACACGATCGGCAGAGAGTGCTAGGACCGTTAACAGCAGCGTCCAAGCCGAGAGAGAACGACGCATGGGTAAAGCTCCGAATGAGGGACGGCCATTGTGGGCATGCTAGCCAGTACGGCGGAGCGAGATTCATTCAGGGCCGCGGCCCGATCGGGATGGCCTTGGGCCGCGGCAACATGACTCCCACTACGCTACCATGACGATGCACCAATTGCGAGAAATTCAGTCGCAAAAAATGGTGCAACGGCGAAGTATTTCGCTGGGCTAGGTAGGCGCGGGCATAATGGGCCATCGCTTCATCGTAACGCTTCTGACTGGAGGAATGAAGGGTGTAGCGTCCCTCGTGCCGACGCAGGTCGCCATTGAATAGCGGGCTAATGTGATACAGTTCGTGAAACAGCGTTACCATCTTTTCGTCGAAGTCCAAGTTGAGGAACCGCGGCAAGCAAAAGGTGACCACATACAGGATTTCGCGTTGGCCGATGAAGTAGCGTTGCACTTGAAAATCGACCCCACGATGCCGACGCACCAACTGACCATCGCGGAAACGCAACGGCGTGACCCGGGCTTGCAGCCCATGCGTTCGAGCATTGCGGGCTTGCGTGAAGGCGAACAAAATCCGCGTCACGTCAATGTGCGACAACGCTTCACAATGCTGGGCAATGTCGTCGGTCAGGCGACGGATATGACCACAAAAGTCGAACGGCAATTCGACTGGACCGGTTTCCCACCACGGTGGGGGCACTTGAATCGACCAGCGCGGATTTTTCGTCGGCGGGACTTGCACCGCACGCAGAGGTAGTGCCCCTTCCGCCCATTGAAGAACCAACGCGGGACCATTCCGTTTTTGTCCGACAGCGTTGCTCGATCCGCTAGGCATATCCATTCTCCGGACCGTGGCCACGAGCTGATTCCTTGCCTGTGGAACTCACGATCTAACCATGCTAGTCCGCCAACGCCGTGGGGTCAATCGACTTAGGCGAACGATTTTGGGGACAATCGTTCTGCTGGCCGAAACTCCGGCGACTCATGTCACCGGCTCGCCTGTCACCGAAACTCCGGCGACTCACGTCGCCGCCTCGCCAAGATTTTTTGATCCTTCCGCGGCGAGACGGCAAGATCCGATCAATTTTCTCGGTCGATAAAGCCGATACATCTAATACGTTCACGCAATTTCCCAAACAGATCGCCTGGGCCAAGTTGCGGGCGATCTCGATTGGCCACGCAAAATGGCCGGGAGGATTCGGATGACTTCGTTTCTTCGCCGATGGCGGCTGTTGGGGCTGCTGGGCGTGGCCGTCTCGTTGGCCTCGGTCGGCTGTCAAACCAACATTGCAGGGATGACCCTTCCTTCAGGACGCTATCTCGATCATCCGCCTCAGTATTTCCCACCGGATCCGGACTTCCCCTTGACGCGCGAACTGGCGACGCAGGAACAGATGGCCCGTCAAGTTGGCAATGCGGCAGCTCCAGTGCCGGGCGCCCTGGGCGGTGCGCCGGTGATTCCGGGGGCACGCTTTGACGGCATGCCAGGACCGGGGATGGCTCCTGTGCCGGCTCCTATGGCTCCGATGCCGGGACGTTAATTGCGGCAATGGTGCGTTGTGCATTTTCACTCCACCAGACTCTGCCAGTGACGGAGCGTACCCAGCCGCGATGTTCCGCGGTGATGCCTCCGTCGCTGTCGCCGTTATCACGGCGCGATGAGGCGGAACATTCCGCATCGTTCGGGACGCAATGCCTCGCAATGCGGACACAACGCATCGCAACACAGCGGAGCAAGAGGCATCGCTGCTCACACGCAGGTCGGAAAATTCCGCTTTGCTCTTGACGCAACGGCAGGGCTGCGTTAGAGGACCGCCGTTTTCTCAAGAATGGCTTTGGTGCGTGTCTCGGGGGCTGTAGCATGACGCGCACTGCGGTCGTTCTGAAGCTCTCGGAGTTCGTCCGAGGGGGTTCGGGGCACAGGGGAATTTTCATGACGATCCGGCGATCTTTCTACGCACGTCTGCTCTGGGCTGGGGCGGGGACCTTGCTCAGTGGCTCCATGATCGGGTGTTGCAGCGACGGCAAATGCGTTCGTAAGGATGTTGCCGCATCGCCTGGGGCACCACTGACGCAATTAACTGCGCCGTCGGCTCTTGCGCCGGCCAATGCGTCGGTTCCGACTGCGACCTCAGCTAGCAGCAACTCGGTTGCGAAAGACTCCGCCTCCGGTTCGCTTGCCATAGACCCGGCAGCTGCTTCGGTTGCGAAAGACCCGGCAGCTGCTTCGGTTGCGAAAGACCCAGCATCCAGTTCGATTCTTAGTCCCCGAGCCGCCGTTGGAGCGGAAGGAGGGATCTTATCGCGCGGCGGTTTGCCCGGAAGTTCCGCTCGCCGCTGGGAAGGAACGCCGACGAACCTTGCCGCGTCGCGGGAACTTCCCTCGGCTATGGCCATGCCGAGTCCTCGCGGGATGGCTGCACCGACTCTAGCGATTCCTGCGAATCGCGGAGGCAATCCCGCTTCATTTGCCGATGCCTCGATGCCGTCGCGAGAACCGGGTGCATCCATCAGCCGGTCGGCGGAATTTGCTGCACCGGCATCGGCTGGCCGATCCAAAGGCGAAATGCTACCGGGCTTTGCAGCGGCTCCCCGCGAAGTTGCCTCGATGCCTCCTGCACAACAGGCCCATCTAGCGACGAACCAGCGTGGCATACCAATGCCGCCGGCTCCTCCCCCCGTGATGCTCAGCAGTTTGGATGACCCCCTTCCGATGCCTGCTTCGGCTGCGACGCTCGGCGAGGTTCCCCTTTCTCTCCCCAACACCGCTTTGCCCGGGACGGCCTCGCCCATGACCACTTCGCCCATGACCACGGAATCGACTGCGGCACCGATGTTGGTGCTGCCCAAGATCAGCGAATCGAGCAGTGCCGCAACCTCCGCCGCGAATGCCGAGGTTCCGGGGGGATTCGTGATGCCGTCGCTGGACGCGATTCCCACGTCTCCGAATCGATGAGCGAGTTTCCGACGGAGATGGGAATCGATTTTCGGCCCAGATGCCTGCGAAATCGCTCCTCCGCGGTCGTATCAGGTGGATTGCGACGCAGGCCGGATATGCCGTGTTCGCACAGGTTTGCTGCAATGGACATGCTGGATATCCCCTGCTCGCCGTCAGGTGTTCTGCGACGGTCGAGACGCGCGGCGGGCGATGAGAGCAGCGACGTATCCGCCTTTGAAGCCGCTGTCGATGTTGACCACGACTACATTGGCGGAACAGGCGTTGAGCATGGTCAATAGCGGAGCCACGCCGGAAAAGGCGGCTCCGTAGCCGATACTGGTCGGCACCGCGATCACGGGGCAATCGACCAAGCCACCGACTACACTGGGCAAGGCACCATCCATCCCCGCGACGACAACGACCACATCGGCCGAGCGTAACAAGGCACGCTGCCCCAAGATCCGATGAATCCCCGCGACACCGACATCGACTACCAAAGCGGTTTCCGCTCCCAAAGCACGCGCCGTGACGACCGCCTCTTGGGCCACGGGTAAATCGCCGGTCCCGGCCGTGACCACCACCACTTTCCCTTGCGTTGCCGATGCCACGGGGGGAGTCATCGGCCACCAGAAGGTTCGGGCCAAACGATCCTGCATCGCTTCGGGGAAGCATTGGGCCAGGTGTTCCGCTTGGGCATCGCTCACCCGCGTGGCCAAGACATCTTGCCCCGCTTCGCGCAACCGCCGCACCACCCCTTCGACCCATGGAGCCGTTTTGCCTTCGCAGAAAATGACTTCGGGATAGCCGCACCGCTGCCGTCGTTGCAAATCGACTTGAGCAAATCCCAGATCAGCGACCACTGCCGAGGCTTGCAATTGCTGCAACGCTGCCTCCACGGTCTGTTCGCCACGATGGACTCGTTCCAGAAGTTGTTTCAAGTCGTCACTGTCACTGGGGAGCATGGAACTACCTCGGTAGGAAACCGGCGAAATCATTTCCATCGGTGGAAACCCGCGGCATCCGTTTCCAACGGCAGGAAAACTTGCGACATCGTTTCCGTCGTGATAGGGATTGGCCGGGCCAATGGAACTTGAATTTTTTCGGCCGATTCCGCGGATTTTTTCAACTGAGCGCGGCGTTACAACCGATACCCACCGAAAGCAGGAGAGGGGATGGTTCCCCGGTAAGAGCCGCTAGGAGGATCTAGGATGAGCTTCCCGACGCTGGCCCTTGGATGTTTGCTGTTGCTGCCCGGCCAAGCACCGGCCGACGTGGTAGCGGTCAAGGAACGCAACCTCAACATCCCCATCACGTTCGATGAAGCTCATCGCTCGAAGATTCGGCAATTGATTTTGTTCGTCTCGCGGGATCAAGGCCGCAGTTGGGAGCAGGAAGGTGCCCCCGTGACGCCAGATCGCACGGCTTTCCCCTTTTTCGCGCCGGCGGATGGGATGTATTGGTTCAACGTCATGGTGATTGACACCAAGAACAACCGCGATCCGATTGATCTGTACAGCGTGCCACCGGCACTGAAGGTCTTGATCGACACCATGCCGCCGTTGATGCGGATCCGCACGGCCGAGCGTTCCGGTAGCGATGTGGTGATCGCTTGGGAAATTCAGGAAGCCAACCCCGACTGGAACACCTTCCGCCTCGAATATAAGCCGATGGATCCGCATACGGTGGGCAGTTGGACGACGGTGCCGCTCAGTGGGCCGGCCCAACTGGTCGGCAACACCCGTTTTCGCGTGCCGACCTCGGGGCCGATCGCAGTACGGTTGACCTTGCGTGATTTGGCTACCAACGAAGCAAGTGCCGTTAAGGAAATTCCTTCGGGGCATCCGCCCGTTTCCCCCGGCGTGCCGGCGCAGACGCCAAAAGGGGGAAACAGTTCCACCGGTACTCCTGCTCCGGCCCCGGTGCCGGGAAATCTTCTGGGCAGTCTCCCGCCGAATTCCGCAGCGTCGGCCCCCTCGGGAACGCTCCAGCCCGTTTCGGGACCGGGGAGCC
The DNA here is from genome assembly GCA_937949245.1 of uncultured Gemmataceae bacterium. GTDB lineage: Bacteria > Planctomycetota > Planctomycetia > Gemmatales > Gemmataceae > CALEEC01. The sequence goes on from CALEEC010000010.1 coordinate 5,225, forward strand.
AAGGTTTCGTGGTCCCCATGGTGAATGCCACCACCAACTCGGGCGGACCTTCCGCATCCGGGTACACCTCGGGACAACCGGGTAACCAAAGTGGTTTCGTGGCCCCAATAGCACCCGGGGCATCGACGGCACCGATGGCATCGGCAGCACCCATGGGGCATGGGCTTGCAACCTCCCCGACCTCGGCTACGCCTTCCTCCTCCGTGCCAGCGGGGCCGAATTTCGTGGTGCCGACCGACGTACCGACCAGTACCAGTCCCCCGACTTCCGGGCTGCCGACGCCTTTGGCCACCTCGACGCCCATACCTCCTGCCGTGGTCCGCGAAGATCTCACCCCAGCGACCCACTCCACCCCCTTGGCGGTCAGCCAGAGCGGGCCGGCAAATATCGCGCCGAACTTGCCTCCGTTGCAAGTGGTGAACTTCGTCAAATTTGACTTGGCGTTTGAAGTGATCGATCCTGGCCCCTCGGGCATCCGTCGCGCTGAACTGTACGTCACCCGCGATGATGGCCGAACCTGGCAGCGTTGGCCCTGCGAAGAACGCAAGGAGTCGCCCTTGACGGTCGATCTCGATCAACGCGGTAATACGCAGTTGGAGGGGATCTACGGTTTCAAGATCGTCGTGCAAAGTGGCGCAGGTCTAAGCAAAGGCCCCCCCTTAGCCGGCGAAGCGCCCGATCTACGCATTGAGGTCGATGTAACTCCCCCCGTGGTACGACTCTACGAACCCCAAGCCGACCCCAACCAACGCGATGTCTTGATTCTGCGTTGGCAAGCGGAGGATCGCAACTTGTCGGCCGAGCCGATCACCTTGGAATGGAGCGAAACCGCGACCGGTCCTTGGCGACCGATCGACTCAACTTTGACTTCGACCAGTGGCAGCGATCCGCATGCGAGGACCGCGGCGCGTCGATTGCCCAACACGGGAATGTACGCCTGGAAAGTGCCTCCCTTGCCGACGCATCGCGTGTATCTGCGAATCACCTGCCGCGACACGGCAGGCAACGTTGCGGAAGCCCGGACCCCACAGCCGATCTTGGTCGATCTGAGTAAACCTTCCGCCCGTATCCAGGGGATCATCGGCATCAATGGTGCGACTCCTCGACGCTAAGTCATTCAATTCACGTCGCCGGCTCGCCGGGTCCCCGAAACTCCGGCGACTGGCGTCGCCGGCTCGCCTCGTCGCAGCGTGCATTTTTCGTGTCAAAAAAAAGTGGTTTTCGCCCTGCCGGTTTTTCCCATCACATTCGATTTTATGAGTGAGAGGACCAATCAGTCAGCCTCCTCAATCAAGATCAACACGGATCGAAGAAACAGGAGAACCTCACTATGGCGACCGACTATCATTTGAAAATCGCGGGCATCGAAGGCGAATCGCTGCAAAAGGGCTTCGAGAAGCAAATCACTCTGTTGAGCTGGTCGTGGGGTGAAAGCAACAACGGCTCGTTCGCGACCAACTCCGGTGGTGGTGCGGGCAAAGTCAACATGCAAGACTTCCACTTCACCATGAAGTTGTGCAAGGCCAGCACCGCCCTGCTCCGTGCTTGTGCCACCGGCCAACACATCCCTGAAGCGACCCTCACCTGCCGTAAAGCCGGTACCAAGGGGGGCCAAGTGGTGTACCTGGTCTACAAGTTCAAGGATCTGTTGATCAGCAGCTACCAAACGGGTGGTTCGGACGGCTCGAACGAAATTCCGACCGACAGCATCAGCTTCAACTTCTCGGCCATCGAAATCGAATACTTCGAGCAAAAACCCGATGGCTCGACCGTTCCGGCCGGCAAGGCGGGCTACGACATGAAGAAGAACACCCCCATCGGCTAATCCTTCGCCGAGCGGATTCGCTAACTCGATGCAAGACGCTCACGGGACACTCCGTGAGCGTCCTTCACTTGTGGTGTTGCTGCGCGAATCGCCCAATTCGTTCAGCGGTAACCATGTTCATTTCGAGACTCCCGGCGTTGACGTAAGCCCCTCTATGGCGTGGGGCATCGCTTGGCCATCGAGTTTCGCCGCGATCATGTCGGGATCGTAGACGCAACCGCCCCACACTCCACCACTGGCGTTCTGAAGGATCGCCCATAAGCGGGTGTCTGCCGGTAAGTCGGGATCGGGCTTGACGGCGGGATTCATCGGACGCTTCTGCAATTCGGCATCGCCCCATTCCCGACCGTATACTCCGGTTTCGTCACCAACCAAGTCGATGCGACCTTCCAGGCGAAGGCGATCGATGATAATTTCAATGCGATCTCCATCACGGACCTTGCCAATCGGCCCCCCGGCTAACGCTTCGGGGCTGATGTGACCGATGCACGCGCCTGTGGAGACACCGCTGAAGCGAGCATCCGTCAGTACCGCAACCTGTTTGCCCCAACTAAGATGCTTCAGCGCTGAGGTGACCTGATACGTTTCTTCCATCCCCGATCCCATCGGACCGCGGGCACACAAGACGACGACATCCCCCGGTTCCACCTTGACCGGACCAAGGCCTTTGATGGCCATCACCGCGGCACGTTCGGTGGTAAACACGCGGGCACGACCGACTTTGCGATAGACGCCATCCGCATCGACGACCGATGGATCGATCGAGGTGCTTTTGATCACCGAGCCTTCGGGAGCCAAGTTACCTCGGGGGAAGGTGACCGCCGAGGTCAGGCCACGCTCTTTCGCTCGGGTCGGCGACAAGATCACGTTGTCGGGGTCGATCCCCTCGCGACTTTGCAGCAGTTCCCGTACCCGACGCCGACGATCCGACTTGGCCCACCAGTCGAGGATCTTGCCCAAAGGCTCGCCGGTCGCGGTCAGGGCGTCGAGTTGGAGCAGATCCAATTCGCGCAGGTGCAGCATCACTTCCGGCACGCCCCCGGCGAGGAAGACGAAAATCGTCGGATGGCCGACCGGACCGTTGGGCAAGGCATCGACCAATCGCGGGATCTTGCGAGCGACTTCGGTCCAATCGTCGATCGTCGGTCGGCGGACGCCGGCATGGAAGGCAATGGCAGGGGTGTGCAGCAGTAAATTCGTCGATCCTCCGAAAGCGCCGAAGACCGTGAGGGCATTGTGGAAGGCCGCTTCGGTGAGGATGTGCCGCGTGGTCAGCCCCCGGGAGGCTTGATAAGCCAACGCCCGGGCGGAACGGCGAGCCAAATCGAGCCAGATTGGTTGCCCCGACGGGGCTAATGCCGCGTGGGGCAATGCCAATCCCAAGGCTTCGCCGATCACCTGAGCCGTGGCAGCGGTGCCGAGAAATTGACAGCCTCCCCCCGGACTCGCACAGGCGTGACAGCCCGCCTCGGCAGCTTGGTCCAAGGTGATTTCGCCATGCGCGAAGCGAGCGCCGATGGTCTGCACTTTGCCGGTGTCTTCGTTGCCTAATGCCCCGGCCAACATCACGCCCCCAGGAATCAAGACGGTGGGGAGGTGGTGTTGACTGGCTAGGGCCATCATCATTGCGGGAAGCCCTTTATCGCAAGTGGCAACGCCGAGCACGCCGGATCGCGTCGGCAACGAACGCATCAGGCGACGCAGGACCATCGACGCATCGTTGCGGTAGGGCAAGCTGTCGAACATGCCGACGGTGCCTTGGGTTCGGCCATCGCATGGATCGGTCACCGCCCCCGCGAAGGGGATGAAGCCGAGGCGTTGGAATTCTTCGGCAGCGGCTTTGACTAACAACCCCACTTCCCAATGGCCGGAATGGAAGCCCAACGCGATCGGCTCGCCGGCAGGGCCGCGGACTCCGCCATGAGTGCTGAGGATCAGAAACTCTTTTCTGCCCAACAGTTCCGGCTTCCACCCCATGCCGACGTTTTGGGTCCAGCCAAACAAATCGCCGCTGGGAGCATGCCGTAGCAGTTCTTCGGTCAAAGGCAGCTTACCTGCCGGGCCGGGGGTGCGTGTCACCAGTTCGTAAACCGCAGGATCGGGCGTTTCGAGCAAATCGGCCAGGGGGGAACAAGAGGTACTCATCGACAACTCGCAGTGTTCGGAAGGATTCGGCGATTTAGGCTAAAGCGGCTAACAACTCGCTCACTTGTTGACGAATTTCGGTACGCACGGTGTCGGCTCCATCGCTGTGCACGCGTTCCAACCGACGAACTAAAGCACTTCCCACGATCACGCCGTCGGCAATCTCACGCAGTTGCCGGACGTGCTGCGGTCGGCTGACACCAAAGCCGACACACAACGGCAGGTGCGTCAGTGCCCGCAGTCGGGCGAGGTAATCGACCAAGGTCGACGGCAAGGCGTCGCGTTCGCCGGTAATGCCGACCACGCTGACGCAATAGACGAAACCGCTGCACAACCGGAGGATCTTTTCCGCACGCGGCTGAGGGGTCGTGGGCGTGATCAGCAAGATCAGGTTGAGTCCGGCGGCTTGCGTCAGGCGAGAAAATTCGTCAGCTTCCTCGACGGGCAGATCGGGGACGATCAAGCCACTGAAACCGGCATGCTGCGCATCGGCAACGAAGCGATCGGCTCCGCGACGATGCACAATGCTAAACGACACCATCCCCGCGATCGGCGTGTGCCAACCGGGTCGGCTGGTCGCTTGGCGAACACAATCGAACACCTGATCGAGTTTGACGCCATGATCCAATGCACGGGTGTACGATGCTTGGATCACCGGGCCGTCGGCGATCGGATCGCTAAAGGGGAAACCGACTTCGATCAGGCTGACCCCGACCTCGGCCAGATCGCCCAGCAGGTCTGTGG
>CALEEC010000011.1 GCA_937949245.1 uncultured Gemmataceae bacterium
CCACAATGCGATTTTCCGACAAAATCCCCAGGCCGACCCCGGCGTAAACCAACCCAGCCGCGATAAGGATCAAACCGGTCGGCACCAAAAACGGTTTGGGCAGCGTATCGAGGACGCCCCAATCGAACAAATATTGTCCCCCCACCGGCCGCAACACGCCGTACAGCAGAAAGAGCACGCCCATGGCCAGGATGGCTTGCGAGATTTTGTAGCCGATCCCGTCATCCGAGCCGGTTTGGCCGACGAAGGAGCACAGGAAGGCCAAGCCCATCAGCATCAGGAACGCACCGGTGCCGGTGAGAAAATCGGGGAGGAAAATCGTCGTAGCGAAGGTGCCCAAGGCCATCCCCAAGCCGCCGAGCATCAAGGTGAAGCGAATGGCTTTGCGCCAACCTTCCTCGGTTTCATGCCGGGCAAAAGCCATCAGGAAGAACGAGCCGACCAACAAGGTCAGCCCTCCGTAAGGGAGGAACAACGCGCCCGGCCCCATTTCTTTGGCCGGGATGACGCTCAATAGCAATGTGACGCCGAACAAGATGAAGGCAAACATGCCATAGTAACGGCGTACCAGCAGATCGGCATCGCGTGCGGCATGGTAGAGCATACCGCCCAGCCCCCCGGTGAGGAAGACGGCTCCCCATTCCAGCCCTAGCACCCGTGGTCCCCAGATCAGGTTGAACAGCACTACCATGGTGCCCAGCACGGCGAACATCAAGCCGGTGGAGCCGATCATCCGCGGGAAGAACAATTCATCTTCGCGCAACTCGGAAGGAGCCGCTTCTACAATAGCTCCAACACGAAGGACGACGCCTTCCGAAGAGCGTTTGGTCGATTGGGTATCTGTCGCCATAGTCGCGGTTTGTCCCTCTCAGAGAAACGCGGACGCAGACGCCCCCCAAGTGTCGCGTAGCCATCACGCGAGGCTTGAGGTCGTCCGTGATTCCAAGGCTTACGACGTTTTCCAGTCATCCACCAATTCGTTGCGATGCACCACCCGCAAGAAGAGGTCTTCCAGCTTGGGCCGACGCATTTCCAACCGCCGCAACCCCCAGCCGGCCTTGACAATCTTCTGGGCGAGGCTTTCGCGGAGATCCCGATTTTTCTCGGCGGTCACCTCGAACAAGGTCACCTGATCTTCCAACGTCTGGGCTTTGACCTGGCGGACCCCCTCTTCGCGTTCCAGCATCGCCGACACTTCTCGGGCTGGTCCACGCACTTCGAGCGACAAAACCGGCACCTGTTCGGCAAAACTCGACAATTTGCCGTCCCATTTGATGCCGCCTTTGTTGATGATGATAACGCGTTCGCAGATCGCTTCCACTTCCGAAAGGATGTGGGTCGATAGCAAGATGGTGTGCGAGCCGGCCAATTCGCGGATGGTGTTGAGCGTCTCGCGAATCTGCACGGGGTCGAGGCCGGCCGTCGGTTCGTCGAGAATCAGAATCTTGGGATCGGCTAGCAGTGCATCGGCCAAGCCGACCCGCTGCCGGTAGCCTTTCGACAGCGTCGAGAGGAGTCGGCGTTGCACTTCGCGAATACGACAGTGATTGACGCAATAATCGATGCGCGCGGCCCGCTTGCGTCGATCCACCCCCTTGAGTTTGGCGCGATAGTGCAGATATTCCTCGACCCGCATTTCGCCGTACAACGGCACGCTCTCGGGCAGATAGCCGATGTTCTGGCGTACCTGCATCGACTCGGTCATGACATCGAAGCCGTTGATGCGGGCATAGCCGCTGGTGGCCGGCAGATAGCTGGTCAAAATCCGCATCGTCGTCGACTTCCCCGCGCCATTGGGGCCGAGAAAACCGACCAATTCGCCCGGCGCGACCCGGAAGTTCACTTGATCGACCGCAACGATCGGGCCGTAGGTCTTACACAAGTTTTCGACTTCAATCGCAGGGCTGGCCGCCATGGTTTGCTCTCGTGGAAATCCATCGGCAACAGATACTGAACGATTCCATATGTATGACGTTGCTCTTACATTGGCAAGGGGGCAGTTGTCGAACCTCCCTAATCTCCCGAGGCAAAGTCATGGATTCGGAACAACTAGGTTTCTTGTCCACGCTATGGACCGCCAACGATGCCACCCCTTGGCTGATTTACGCCGATTGGCTGGAAGAACGGGGGGATCGCTTTGCCGAATGGATTCGCATGTGGTTAGATCCGCGGCATGGCCAGCATGGGTTGCTGCCGAAGATGACAGCGGAAACCCATCTCGAATGGTATCAGCGTCCCGATTATTGGCTGCTGAGCTGGCCCACCGAGAGAAAACGGGTGTCCGAGGCGCTGACGCGATCCGACGAGCGATTCGATTGGCACAATCAAAAGTTGGGCAACGGCGGCTTGTCGGCGTTAGCAGCGCATCCAGTGTTGGAGACAAAGCGCGAATTGGCGTTGAGCTACAACCAGATTTCCGCCGCGGGGATAATCGATCTGGCTCAGTCGCCCTGGGTTCGATCCCTGCGTTGGCTCGACCTGAGTTGGAATGAAATCGGCGATGCCGGAGCCAGGGCGTTCGCTCTGTCGCCGTATTTAAGCGATCTGGAGATGCTCGATTTGAGCTACGGCTACATCACCGACGCAGGAGGCGTAGCGTTGGCCGAGTCGTCGACGCTCCCGCCGCGGTTGCGTTTGCGGCTGGAATGCAATCCGCGCCTCTCCGAACCGACACGCCGCGCTTTACGACGGAAATATCCACAGGTTTCCTTCGGATGAACTTCTGCCCTTTTCGCGAGCGGGGGGCGTCCGCTCCCGGTGTGTTGTTTGTTCAGACAGGAAGTTCGATCTTCTCGGCTTTGATGAAGAATCAGCAGCTAGTTTGCTTGGAATTTCACGCCGTCTTCACGGTCCGCGGGGGGGCTTGCATCTCCCCCTTGACGGCATTTCGTGCGGTAGGTAGACTCCGCTCACTTACTTGATTCGACACCAGGGAGTTAGGGCCGGCAAACCTCTCCGACGGCCCAACCCGTGGAACCAAGGATGGTCCGGGTCATGTGTGCGAAGTATCGGCACCGAGTCCAAGGATGGGAATTTCCCTTCCTCCAGCGTGCGCTCCGATGAAACGCCGTCGTCATTGGCCGATCTTACGAGAGGTCCCACCGGCGGCTCGGAATGCCGCCCCTCTGCGTGCTGCGGTAGCGGTAGCGGTCTGGGCACCGGCCAAGATCAATCTCCATCTGGAGGTGCTGGCCCGGCGTCCCGATGGCTATCACGAAATTGCCACGCTGATGCTGGCCGTTGATCGATTCGACACGCTCGAATTTCGACTCAACGAAAATTCTCACGCGATCGAACTGACGTGCGATCGACCTGAATTGTCGACAGGCCCCGAGAATTTGGTCTGTCGCGCTGCGGAGGCGCTACGCCAAGCAGTTGGCCGTAGCGATCTGGCTGCGTCGATCCACTTGACGAAGCGGATTCCCCTGGCGGCGGGACTAGCCGGCGGTTCTTCGGATGCCGCGGCGACTTTGCTGGGGCTGAATCGACTCTGGAAACTCGGTTGGCGTACCGAAGAACTCGCACGCCTAGCGGCCGAGTTGGGAAGTGATATACCGTTCTTCTTCGCGCTGCCGGCAGCATGGTGTACCGGACGCGGCGAAGTGGTGGAACCTGTGGAAGTCGGCCGAGCACTCGACGTGGTGCTGGTCAGTCCGCCGATCGGTGTTTCGACGGCGTTGGCCTACCGCGGTGTGCGGGTGCCTCCTGTGCCTCAAAGTGGAGACGCCATTCGACAAGCTCTCCGCGATGGAGACATCGAGGCGATCGGACGGCTGTTGCACAATCGACTTCAAGAATCGGCGGAAGCGATTTGCCCGATGATCGCCGAGGTCCGCCGAGTGATGGAAAACATGGGTGTAGGACACGTCTTGATGAGCGGGAGTGGCTCGACGTTGTTCTGCCTATGTCGGAACCGCCGCGAGGCGTTTTGCGTGGCGAAGGCTCTGCGCGAGGGTCGTTCCGGGTTGCCCCTGGGCACCCAAGTGACCGTCGCCCGAAGTTGCGTTTAAGGGTTGCCACAGACCAGAAGGAGATCCAACTGTGGTTATCACCGAAGTCCGCATTAAGCTAGTTGAGGAAAATAACGAGCGCTTGCAGGCGTTTTGCTCGGTGACATTCGACAACGCCTTCGTCGTGCGCGACTTGAAAATCATCGAAGGAACCAAAGGTTCCTTTGTCGCCATGCCGAGTCGCAAGCTGACGGATCGCTGTCATCATTGTGGCAGCAAGAATCACTTGCGTGCCCGTTTCTGCAATCAATGCGGGCATAAACTCGATGAAAATCGCGCGGTCCGCGATGCCGATGGCCGTGCTAAACTGCATGCCGACATCGCGCACCCGA
>CALEEC010000012.1 GCA_937949245.1 uncultured Gemmataceae bacterium
GATTGCGGTAGTGATCGAGAAGCCCGAAGGGATCAAGATTGCCACCTGCTTCGTGATTGCCATTTTGGTGGTTTCGGTGATTAGTCGGATTAGCCGCAGTCGCGAGTTGCGTTTTACGGAGTTTCATCTGGTCGATGCCGAATCGAAACTGTTTTGGGACACCATCCGCGCATTCGAGTTGTCGGTGTTGGTGCCGCATCGCCCCGGACGACGTTCGCTTTCGGCGAAAGAAGCGATCATCCGTCGCGAGCATCGCATCCCCCGCGACATGATGATGGTGTTCATCGAAGTCACCCTTTCCGACGCCAGCGAGTTTGTCAACGAACCGAACATGGAAATCCGTCAGGAGGAAGGCCGATACATCATACGCATCACCAGAGCCGCTTCGATCGCGCACACGATCGCGGCCGTCGCGCTAGAAATGGCCAAAGTGGGCCGACCTCCCGAAATTCACTTCGGTTGGACCGATGAATCGCCGTTGTCGGGGACGCTAGGCTTTTTGCTCTTCGGAGAAGGGAACGTACCGTGGATGGTACGGGATCTGATTCGTCGTGCCGAACCCGATCCCTCCCGCCGACCGCTAATCATCATCGCAGGCACCTAGTGCCTTCACGGAAAATAGTGGTGGAGACCGAAACTCGCCCAAACTCCGGTCACGAACGTTCCCGGCTCGCCGGGGGTGTCGTAAGTTAGCGCTTTTTCAATGATACCTGCCGGCATATAATGCGCAGGCTGTTTCCTCCTTCACCACTTCGTCGGATGACGCATCATGAGCGGATGGCGAGTTGGTTCGATGGTGATGGGCCTGTTGGCACTAGCGGCATCATGGGCTGGGCATGCGCACGCAGTGGAACCGAAAGAAATCCGGCAGGCGATCGATCGCGGAGTGCAGTTCCTCAAATCGGTGCATGAACCCAGAATCGATTATTCGGGCGGTTCCCATCAATTGGGGACCGCGGCTCTGGGAGGTCTGGCTCTGCTCGCGGCAGATGTGCCGCCCAACGATCCGACAATCGTTCAGATTCACTCTTTCGTTCGTGAAAAAGCATTCACCGACGACTCGACCTATCATATTTCGCTGGCCCTGATGTTTCTCGATCGCTTGGGCGATCCGGCGGATGTGCCGTTGATTCAGTGGCTAGGCGTGCGTCTGCTGGCCGGTCAGACCGGGGGAGGATGGCGCTATACGGTGCCGAATTTGCCCGACCAGCAGAACCGCGAACTGAAGAAAATGCTCGGCCTGGATAAAGCCCAACTGCGCAACACCGACATCCTGCCGAAAAAGGGCGATGAGCCGAAATCGCCAGCGATCCCCGTACCGCGAGACGATCTGCCGAAAGATATTACTCTCCCCTCTCCACCGACCAAGCCCCAAGAGAAGCCCGCATCGCCTGCGGCCAAAACTCCTTCGGCTACGGGCAAATTGACGCCGCGATTGCATCCCGCCGTGGGGCGGGCTGCCGGTTTGTTACAGGCCAATCCTCTGTTCGGCAATTTGCAGGCCAACTTCGATCTGGGGCTAGGAGGGGGCGATAATTCCAACACGCAGTTCGGCATTCTCGGCGTTTGGATCGCTCGGCGGCACGGTGTTCCCTGCGACCGTGCCTTAGCCTGGATCGATCTCCGTTTCCGTAAATCGCAAGATCCCGAAACCGGAGGCTGGGGCTACACCGGACCACCTCCTTCCGGCGCGAGCCCCTCGATGACTTGCGCAGGACTACTCGGCTTAGCCATCGGCGCTGGGGGGCGTGCCCAACTGCGCACGGCCCCCAACTTGAACAACGTCGGCAAAGTTCCCGCAACGATCGACCTCGCCCGAGATCCCCAACTGAAGGCCGGCTTGACCTGTCTGGGCCAATATCTCGCCCGAGAGACGAAAGGAATCTTTGACGATGATGCCCCACCAGAGCGCCGACGAAAACGCAAGAATTTCTTTGGTGGACAAGGACTCGCGGATGACCTGTACTTCCTGTGGTCCCTGGAACGCGTGGCTGTGGTCTATGGGCTGACGACCATCGGCAAAGTTGATTGGTATGCTTGGGGGGCCGAGGCTCTAGTACACTCCCAAGGACGGGACGGCAGTTGGGGGCACTACGGTGGCGATGTAGGCACCTGTTTCGCCCTATTGTTTCTGTGCCAAGCCAATCTGGCCAACGACCTGACCACGCTGCTGCAAGGCAAAGTGAAAGATCCCTTCAAAGTCGAATTGAAAAGTGGCACGAATTTGGCCGATCTGATCCAATCGCGTGAGCCGACCACCACCAACCCATCGACGCCTGTTGTTGCCTCTCCCAATTCTGCGACTCCCGCTAAACCATTCGTACCTGGGGTTGCATCGCCGAATCCTCTGATCGATCGACCGACGGTGACCCCGGCTGCACCGATGGACGAACTCGAAATGTCGGCCGAGCAGTTGGCCCGACAATTGCTCCAAGCTGCTCCTGGGATGCAACGCGAACAGTTAGCTAAACTCCGCGACACCAAAGGGGTGGTGTATACGCTCGCCCTGTTGCGTGCGATTCCCCGGTTGGACGGCGAAATGCAGAAAGCCGCTCGAGAGGCCCTGGCGGAGCGACTGACACGCATGACCGCGCATTCGCTGCGTCTGATGCTGCACGATGCCGATGCCGAACTACGCCGTGCTGCCGCTTTGGCCTGCGGTATGAAAGATGATCGCACCCATATTCCCGATCTCATCGAAACATTAGGCGATCGCGAAATGTGGGTCGTTCGCGCAGCGCGAGCCTCCCTTAAAAGCCTCACGGGGCAAGACTTCGGCCCCCGCTCCAACGCGACGGCCGAGCAGATTCGTCAGGCCCAAATCGCTTGGCGTCAGTGGTGGATGCAACAGGCGAAGTAGTTGCATCACTCCAATTGATTCTATGATCGACTGATCACCCGATCGACCGAGGAACCGACTGCCCAACTATGGAGAAGATCGACGCGGAAACTCGGTCGACACCACCCTCGGACTGACGTCCGCGGCTCTAGCTCTAAATCCAGGAGCCGACGACACGAGTCGTCGGGTGTTCCTACTGGAGCCGACGACGCCAGTCGTCGGGTGTGTTTCGGCCAGTCGTCGGGGGAGGCCGCAACACCCGCAGATTGGCGTCCGCGACTCAAAGCCAAGGAAAGGAAATCCCAACGTGAGCGAAACGCAATCGGGTTCGTCGCTCCGCATCGTGCCGGTGTCTTCGCTTCGCATTGTGCCAGTATTGGATGTGTTGGCCGGGACCGTAGTACGCGGCATCGGTGGACAACGGCAACACTATCGCCCCATCCAGAGTCGCTGGACGCATTCCACCGAACCGTTGGCCGTGGCCCAAATGTTGCATGATCGTACCGGGGCCAGCGCGATGTACCTTGCCGACCTCGATGCGATCCAGGGGGCACCTCCGAATCTGGCTCTGTACGATCGCTTGGCACAGATCGATGTCGATTGGTGGATTGACGCAGGGGTGCGGCAAGCTAGCGAGGTGCAGCTTTGGGGGAATTCGCCGCGTCGGCATATCGTGGTTGGGTCGGAAACGCTCCACCGAGCCGAGGAATTGACCCAGGTACTCGCGGAGTGCGGTAGCCAACGGGTGTTGTTCTCGCTCGACTTGTACCAAGGGCGAACATTAGGAAGTGCTGACGGTTGGCCATCTCTCGATGCATTTTCCCTCGTCGCAGAGGTGGTACGACGCGGCATCCAACGGTTGATGGTGTTGGATCTGTACCAGGTAGGTCGTGGTCAGGGGACGGGGACAGAAGCCCTGTGCCGGCGCATCCGCGAGGCGTTTCCGCAGTTGGAATTGGTCACCGGAGGCGGTATTCGCCAACGGCAGGATCTGTTCCTGTTGGCCGAGTTAGGGGTCAATGCGGTTCTGGTGGCCAGCGCCCTGCACGATAGTGAGGAGAACTGGCAGGTCGAAACCGCCCGAATCCGTGGGTAGCAACGCTTTGCTAGCCCGAACCGACCTCCAGCCCCGCGTTGCCAGGCCAGCAGCCCCCCAGGGAATCTTTCTCGGCGACGAATTCCTGGGGGCGAGAGATTGACTTTTTCAGTTCGGACAATCTTCCCAGGGTCGGGCGATTGATTGCCGCCGCGACGGCAGTTTACTTCCGTTCGGAAATTTGCTCGAAGTACAGTTTGATGACACGGGCATAGTCATCGCCGTAACGAGACTTCATATCTTGAATGATCTTGGTCCTCAGTTCGCCCGGCAGCTCGCCCCAGGGCTTGCCGGCGTACTTGGCCGCGTCTTTGCCGAAGGGCGTCAGGTCGATGGCGGCTTGGCCGGTGCCGGGGTTGCCCATCGGATTGACGGATTGGTTCGGCTGACCGGACGCGTTCGCTTGCTGCTGCTGCATGGCTTGGGCGGCTTGCTGCAAGGCGTTCGACGCCTGCTGCATCGCAGGTTGGGCTTGCTGCGCTTGCCCTTGGCCGAGTTGGTTGAGGGCTTGTTGCATAGCCGCTTGCGCCTGTTGGAGGGAACGGCCGGTCTGTTGGTTGGGCGAACCTTGCGCTGGGGCTTGGCCAGGGTTCGACGGCTGCGCTTGCCCCATAGGCTGACCGGAAGGTTGTTGGCCCATTGGTTGGCCCGAGGGGTTATTTTGAGCCGTTTGCGGGCCAGCCGCTTGCTGAGCTGCTTGAGCAGCGCGTTCCAGTTGCTGGGCGGCCTGCATTTGCGCTTGATTGGCCTGCGCGGTTTGCCCGCGTTGTGCTTGGGCTTGCGCTTGGTTCATCGCGTTTTGGGCTTGTCGACTGGCTTGCGCCGCTTGTTGTGCCGCTCGGGCTTGCTGCCGTGCCATGGGCGAAGAACCCGCATTGGTTTGCATTTCCGCAGCTTGTTGAGCCAGCTGCTGGGCCAATTGTTGGGTTTGCCGCTGCAAATTCTGTTGTTGCGCTGCTTGCTGAGCTTGTTGAACCGCGGCATTGTTGGCGAGCGCTTCCAACTGACGATTGATCTGTTCCTGTTGAGCGGCCAACTGTTGCGCCTGCTGCCCAGTCTGCGAATTCGGGGCCGACTGGGCTAGTTGCTGCAATCGCTGGGCTGCCATTTGGCCGGCTTGTTTCGCGGGGTTCGCCGCGCCGTTTTGCATTTGGTTCGCGGCTTGCTGGGCGGCCTGGGCGGCTTGCTGAGCCTGTTGCGTGGC
>CALEEC010000013.1 GCA_937949245.1 uncultured Gemmataceae bacterium
CCGCACTTTGCGGTGGGCCATCGGAGTGGCTCTTGTATGGTGACCCATGTTTGAAGGTATCACGCGCAGTTTGGGCGAAGCCTTCCGTAAACTGAGTGGGCGTGGTCGATTGACCGAAGCGAATATCCGCGAAGGACTTCGGGAAGTTCGACGTGCTTTGCTCGAAGCCGATGTCAATTTTACGGTGGTCAACACTCTGATCGAACGCATCGAACGCAACGCCATCGGCCAGAAAGTCATCGAACGCGTCAATCCGGGGGAACAGATCGTCAAGATTGTCTACGATGAATTGGTGGCTCTGATGGGGCCGGTCGATCATCGTATTCCGTTCGCCAAAGATCGCCCCACCGTGTTGATGCTCTGCGGGTTGCAAGGTTCCGGCAAAACCACGACCTGCGGCAAACTTGCTCTGTATCTGACTGAGCAGAAACGCAAACCGCTGCTAGTAGCCGCCGACTTGCAACGTCCAGCCGCGGTCGAGCAGCTGAAAGTGTTAGGCCAACAACTCAACATTCCGGTTTATAGCGAAGCCACGAATCCGGTCGACGTCTGCCGCAACGCCGTCACGCAGGCCAAGAAATTGGGATTGGACACCGTCATCCTCGACACGGCCGGGCGGTTGCAGATCGATCAAGAGTTGATGGACGAATTACGGCAGATCGATCGCTTGGTCAAACCGGATCAGATTTACTTGGTCGTCGATGCGATGATCGGCCAAGAGGCCGCCAACGTTTCGAAGACCTTCAACGATGCGTTGGAACTCAATGGCGTCATTTTGACCAAACTCGACGGCGATGCTCGCGGCGGGGCGGCATTGTCGATCAAAGAAGTGACCAATGTGCCGATCAAATACATCGGCGTCGGCGAAAAACTCGAAGCGCTCGAAGAGTTCCACCCCGAACAGATGGCATCGCGGATCATCGGTCAAGGCGACCTGATGGGGTTGGTCAAAAAAGTCCAAAAGATTCAGCAAGAACTCAGCCAGGAAGAAATCGAGCGGCAACAGAAAAAACTCAGCGAAGGTACCTTCACGCTGGAAGATTTTCGGATGCAGTTTGCCCAGTGGCAGAAAATGGGGATGCGCGACATGATCTCGCGGATGCCGGGGATGGCGGAAATGATCCCCCCCGGCGAAGATCCCGAAGTCGCGCTCAAACGCGTGCAAGGGATGATCGATTCGATGACTAAAGCGGAACGACGCGACCCCGACATCATCGATCACGATCGTCGCCGACGCATCGCTGCGGGATCAGGAACGCAACCGCATGAGGTGAAACAGTTTCTGCACCAGTTCAATCAAGTCCGCGCCTTGATGAAACAAATGGCCTCGATGAGCATGTGGCAACGGCTCAAGTTGGTGACCGGATTGGGCAAAATGGGAGCCTTTCAACCCGGCGGATTGGAAATGCTCAAAACCAAAGGCGACACCGGCCATCGCAAGACTGCCAAAGAGCGCGCCGAAGACCGAAAACGCAAACGTAAGCAGGACAAGAAGAAAGGCCGATAGCTTTCCTGGTTGCTCTTCGGGACCGACACGCTTCCACTCGCAAAATCGAGTGCCGCATGGCCGGATTTCGCTTTTTGCTCTGGACGACGGGCAGCCGATGCTCTAGAACAATGGTTCCGTTTGGATGTTCACTGTACGAGGGATCTGACCGTGGCTGTGCGTATTCGTATGAAACTCATGGGTCGGAAGCACCGACCCTTCTACCGTATTGTGGCCATCGACTCCCGTCAGCCGCGCGAAGGTCGGGAACTGGAAGTCCTCGGTTCCTACGATCCGATGGTCAAAAACACCGACGATCGCGTGACTTTGCGTCCGTCGCGGATCAAATACTGGCAAAGCGTCGGAGCGAAGGTGTCGGAAAAGGTCCAAATATTTCTCAACAAATACATGAAGAAGTGGGAAGAGAAGGAGGCTCAGGCTGCGGCTAGCGCAACTACGCCGGCCGCTGCCGCAGCAACTGCGGATGCGGGGACGCCGAAGTAAGCCGACAATCGCCCCCATAACCCCAAGTTGCACCGCGGCCGAGTTTGCGTCTGAGGTGGCCCGTGTTATCTGCGGTGGCTTCGATTCGCTTTGACGTGCTGACGTTATTCCCCGAGATTTTCTCGGGTTATCTGACGCAAAGTTTGCTGAAACTCGCCATTCAGAGAGGATTGGTTGCGATCCATTTATGGAATATTCGTGATTGGGCGAAAGGCAAACATCAAAGCGTCGATGATCGCCCCTTCGGCGGGGGGCCGGGGATGGTGATCATGCCCGAACCCGTGTATGCCTGCGTCGAAGCGGTGCAACCGTTGGCCGAACCCCCTGCGGAGCTGATTCTGCTCACCCCCGCAGGCGAGCGACTCACGCAACAGGTGGTACGCCAACTGGCACAAATACCTCGCTTGATGCTGTTGTGCGGACGCTATGAAGGCTTCGACGAACGCATCCGGCTGGGTTTGAAACCCCGCGAAATCTCGATCGGCGATTTCGTCTGTAACGGGGGGGAAGTCCCTGCGATGGTGCTGATCGACACGATTATTCGCTTGATTCCCGGCGTGCTGGGCGATGCGGAAAGCGCCGTCGATGAATCGCATAGCGAACCCGGACGCTTAGAATATCCGCAATACACCCGGCCCCGCAACTTCCGCGGAATGGAAGTGCCGGAAATTTTGTTGAGTGGAAATCATCCGGCGATCGCCCAATGGCGTCGCGAACAATCCGCCTTGCGGAGCCGACGCGCGAACCCGCCGAATCCAACCGACCATGATCTTTCCAAAGGAACTGGACCATGAAAAATAAGTATCTCGCCTTGGTGGAGGCCGTCGAAAAAGCCAACGCCGGCGAACTGACCAAAAAACAAGGCGAACTTCAGAAAACCGGTGCCGTTCGCACGATCCCAGACATCCAAATCGGCGATACGGTCGATGTGCATCAATGGATCGAATTGGGCGAAAAAGGCCGAACCCAAGTCTTTAGTGGTGTTGTCATTGCGATGCGTGGCGAAGGTACGCGGGAAATGATGACCGTGCGCCGGATCGTTCAAGGCGAAGGGGTCGAACGAACCTTCCCGCTGATGTCGCCGAAAATTGCCAAGATCGAAGTCAAACGTACCGGCAAAGTCCGTCGGGCCAAGCTGTTCTATCTCCGCGACCGCGTCGGCAAGGCGACACGGCTCAAAGAACGCAAAGCCAAGACGGGAACGACGGAAACGCCTACCTCGGCGTCCAAAACCTAAGCAGATCGGAAACTTGCTATTCCCTAGACAATTCGGCGATCATATGGCCATGCGGGGAAGAAACGGCGGCTTCCCCGTTGTGCTTGAATCGGGCAGGACCAAGCCATGCGCGATTCTTCGGACGCTGTCCCACGGTTTACGCATTGGCCCTGGTGGCGTCGTTGGTTTGGTCTGCGTTCGGAACGCTTAGCAGCTAGGTACTTACGTCAACTTGGTTGGCGTATCATCGCGGCCAACGTCCGCACCTGGCGGCACGAACTCGATCTGATCGCCTGGGATGACCCCGAAGTGGTGATCGTAGAAGTCCGTTCGACCGAAAGCCACGACCTTGAATCCATCGCTCTCTCCATCACCGCCGACAAGCAACGGCGTATCTCGCAAGCAGCGGTGGAGTATTTGCACGCCCACCGACTGTTGGGTGTCGTGGGCGTGCGTTTCGACGTTTTGTTGATCGGTTGGCCCCACCGCGGCACGCCGATTGTCCGGCACATCCGCCATGCGTTCGACAGCGTTGGCCAATGGCAAATCGATTCCTAAATCTAGCACGGATACTCTTCTTGTCGGCTCTGTTGGCGAGGCCGTTATGAAGTCTGCGTCCGAACAATTGGAACTGATTCGTCGGGGCACCGAGCAGATCGTTCCCATGGATGCTCTGGTGAAAAAACTCGAACGATCGATCGCGACGGGGAAACCTTTGCGGGTGAAGTATGGGATCGATCCGACCGGATTCGATGTGCATCTGGGACACACGGTGCCATTGCGGAAACTCCGGCTCTTTCAGGAGTTAGGCCATCAAGCCGTGTTGATTATCGGTGACTATACCGCGATGGTCGGTGATCCCAGCGGCCGCGACGAGTCCCGCAAAGGGCTGACGCGCGAGCAAATCGAGGCCAACGCCCAGTCGTACCTGACGCAGATCGGCCGGATCATCGACGTAAACCGAGCCGAGGTGGTCTACAACGGCGCGTGGTTCAGCCAATTCCGTTTCAGCGATGTGCTGGCCCTCACCAGCCAAATCACCGTGCAACGGATGTTGGAACGCGATGACTTCACCAAGCGGATTAAAGCGGGGACTCCAATTTATTTGTCCGAGTGTTTGTATCCGCTGATGCAAGGCCGCGATAGTGTCGAAGTGCGTGCCGATGTCGAACTCGGGGGGAGCGAGCAACTCTACAACCTGATGGTCGGGCGACATTTGCAAGCCGACGCGGGCCAAGAACCGCAAGTCTGCATCACCATGCCGATTCTCAAAGGGCTAGATGGTGTCAAAAAAATGGGCAAGAGCCTGGGCAATTACATCGGCGTCGGCGAGTCGGCCGATGAGCAGTTCGGCAAAACCCTCAGTATCCCTGACACCTACGAAATCATCGACGAAACCGGCCAAAAACAGACCCGGTCCTTCATGAAAGAGTGGTTCGAGCTTTTGACCGATCGTTCCCCGGCGGAGATTGCCAAGTTAGTAGATCCCGTAAAAACGCACCCGATGGAAGCGAAGAAACGCCTAGCGATGGACATCGTGACCACCTATCACGGCGAAGCGGCTGCGCTGGCGGCGCGAGCGGAGTTTGAACGCCGCTTTTCCGGCCGGGCCGATCCCACCGAAATTCCCGAAGTCGCGATCCTGCGTTCGGAACTGAACGATGGCAAGATCGGCATTGTCCGCTTGCTGGTGTTGTTGGGCATCGCATCAAGCAACAAAGATGCCAAACGGCTGTTAGGACCTACCAGTGGGGTGACCATCGGCCCGGAGCGTACCAAAATCACCGAAGCCAACACGCTGATCGAACTGACCGATGGCTTGGTCGTCCGCTCGGGGAGCAAGAAAGTCTTCCGTGTGCGTTTGACCGATGCTTGAGCGTCCACGCGAGTTGCACTGATGCTGCAGACCCGTGTGCGTTGCACCGATGCAGGAGTGCCTCCATGCGTCGCACCGATGACGATGTAGCAACGGAAGCGCCCGGCGATTTTCGCATTGCATCGGCAAGCCGATTGGGGTATCCGACCGCGGCCAAGAGCGTTTTGCCCGGAGGGATTGGCCGATGAGTGGAGATGCTGCGTCTGCCGAAATTCGGATCTTGCGCGAACCTACGGTGTACGTCGTGGGTCGGCAAACCGTCCACCAAGCGGAACTCGATCGGTTTCTGAACGATCATGGCGTCGCTTGGCAGTCGGACACGCTCGTTGCGGGGGAATATCTCGCCGAGACGGCCGGTCGCGTCTGTTACATGTCCTTTGCCAAGCCTCGCCCCGGGGGCAATTCGGCCTACTTGCAGCACATCCTCGAAGTCGGTCATGGCTCGGTGCTGGAACATGCGGTCTGGAGCCTGCTGATCACTGGCGTATCGCGCAGCCTGACGCATGAACTGATTCGGCATCGCGCTGGGGTGTCACCCTCGCAGTTGTCGCAGCGGTATGTGGATGAGTCGGTCGCGGAATACGTCGAACCGGACATCATCGCCGAAGATCCCGAATTGCACGCCATCTGGGTGCAAGCGATCCAGCAGTGTCATGCGGCGTATGTGCAGTTGGCCGAGAAATTGGCCGCGAAACTGGCCAACGTGCCGGACCGCACGGCGCGAAGGAAAATGGCCCGCCAAGCCGCCCGCAGCGTGCTGCCCAACGCGACCGAAACCAAGATCTTCCTGACGGCGAACGCCCGGGCCCTGCGGCACATGATCGAATTGCGTGCGAGTGCCGCGGCCGATCCGGAAATTCGCAAACTGGCCAATCGGATGCTCGACGTATTGCAGCGAGAAAGTCCCCACCTGTTCGGCGACTACCAACGCGTGCCGTTGGCCGACGGCACCTTCGAGGTCGTCACGCCGTACCGTAAAGTGTGAAGCCGCGAAAGCTGCGTCCGCTACGGCACAGCACCGTAGCGCGATGGGAAAACGCCAGCGCAGCCCTGTGCCGTGACGCTCGCTGTATCTCCCCTAGGAAGCAGATTCGCTCCCCGTAGCGCAACTTCGGAAGCATTGGTTTTTGGGCTTGGCAAGGCATGCCAGCTGAGGTGCGGCCATGCTGTCTAGGCCGGGGATGCGGCCAGGATTTTTCTTCGTCTACGTTGAAAGACTCGCCCTGCAACGATACAACATCGGCACGATGGCCGTGCATCGATCTTCCAGCGGTCTTTCTGTCCCTCAAGCCTGTGGCGCGAACTATGTCCTCTTCCTATGTGCCTCATACACGGATTCCGTCTTTGGTATTTCCTACCAGTGCCCAAACGTCGCAATACGCTGCCCAAGTGATCGCCAAACTCATCCGAGAAAACAACCAAGCGGGTCGGCCCACGGTCTTGGGGTTGGCTACCGGTTCGACGCCAGTGCAACTGTATCGCGAACTGATCAAACTCCACAAAGAAGCTGGCATCGATTTCAGCCGAGTGATCACCTTCAACCTCGACGAATACTATCCGATGCAGCCGGACGATCCGCACAGCTATCATCGGTTCATGCAGGAACATTTGTTCCAGCACATCAACATTCCCCAAGAAAATATCCACATCCCCGATGGCACTATCCCGGCTGAGGAGGCCGAGGATTATTGCATACGGTACGAACAGTTAATCCAACGTGCCGGGGGCATCGACATTCAGATTTTGGGTATCGGTCGCACGGGCCACATCGGTTTCAATGAACCGGGTTCGACTCGCAATAGCCGAACGCGATTGGTGTCGCTCGATCCGTTGACCCGTCGCGATGCGGCGGCCGGATTTTTCGGCGAAGACAACGTCCCGTATCGCGCTTTGACCATGGGCGTCGGTACGATTATGTCGGCGCGCAAGATCTTGCTATTGGCGTTCGGCGAACACAAAGCCCCCATCGTTCGCCGAGCCGTCGAAGAAGATCCCACGGAAGAGGTGACCGCGAGCTTTCTGCAACAGCATCCCGACGCGACGTTCCTACTCGATGCCTCGGCGGCCAGCCAATTGACGGCGTTTCGTCGTCCTTGGGAAGTCGGCCCGGTCAAGTGGACCGAAGACCGGATTCGTCATGCCGTGATTTGGCTCAGTCAACAGGTCGGCAAAGCGTTGCTGAAACTGTCGGACGAAGACTTTCGCGAATATCACCTGTACGACCTGCTGCGGGAGCATGGCCCCGCGGCGAAGTTGTGCGAAAGGGTCTTCCACGATCGCTGTGCCACTATCTGCACCCACATGGCGGGCACCGAACCGGGCAAAACCGTGCTGGTGTTCAGTCCGCATCCCGATGACGATGTCATCAGCATGGGGGGAACCATGCTTCGCCTCGTCGAGCAAGGTCAGAAAGTGCATGTGGCCTACATGACCAGCGGAAATATCGCAGTGTTTGACCACGATGTGCACCGGTTCGTCGATTTTATGGTCGGCTTCAACAGTCGCTTTGGCATTGGTCCGAAAGAGGCGGCCGAAGTCCGTGACCGGGTGTTGCAGTTTTTGGCCCGGAAACAGCCGGGGCAGCCCGACAGCGATGAGGTGCTGAAGATCAAAGCCCTCATCCGCGAAACCGAGGCTCGGGCAGCGGCCAAGGCGTGCGGCATCCCACCGGAGCAATGCCACTTTATGGATCTCCGCTTCTACCGCACCGGCACCGTGGCCAAAGCGCCGATCCAACCGCAAGACATCGACGACATTGTCACCCTGATCGAACAGTTGCAACCGCTGCAAATTTACCTGGCCGGCGAATTGTCAGACCCCCACGGCACGCATCGCATGTGTGCCGAGGCGATCTACGAAGCCGTCCGCCGACTGCGTGCCCGCGGGCAAACGTTCGAGGTCTGGCTGTACCGCGGCGCTTGGGAAGAGTGGGAAGCGCATGAGATCGAACGCGCCGTGCCGTTGACGCCGGAGATTCTCGAACGCAAGAAATTGGCCATCTTCCGGCATCAATCGCAGAAAGATCGGGCCATGTTCCCTGGCGACAGCGATCAACGCGAATTCTGGCAACGTGCCGAAGACCGCAATCGCAACACTGCCCGGACTTACGACCAACTGGGGTTGGCAGAGTTTTACGCCCTCGAAGGTTTTGTCCGTTGGAAAGAATAGTTCTGTCAAGCGTTTCTGAGAAAGACCAACGATCGGAAAACCGATTTTTTGGTGAAAGGAGTGTGAACTTCGCACCGACATTCCGTTTCTCTTGATAGACGGGATATGATGAAAGTAAAAGGGACGACCACTACACCCGAACCAGCCAGAGGGGGGAGGCACTATGAACGGGTCATCAAATCGAGCCTTCGGTTCCGCCGGGAAGTCGCGCCGCAGCAAGACGCCAGTCCTCGACTTGGCAACGGTTCGCAAAATGCTGCCGCTCGTCGGTCGAATCGTCGAGGACATCGTCTCGACCCAGCAACGCCTCAACCAACTGCTTCCGGTGCAAGAGAACCTCGATCGGCATCGTCGCGATCTGGTCTGGCCCGAACGCCAACGTCGGTATGCCATCCATCGCGAAGTGAAAGAGTGCCAAGCGAAACTCGAAACCGCTCTTGCCGAGCTGGAGATGCTGTCGGTCCAATTGGTCGAACCCGCAACAGGCCGGGTCGGTTTCCCGACATGCATCAACGGCCGACCCGCGTTCTTCTCCTGGCAGCCGGGAGAACTGACCGTGGCCCACTGGCATTATGAAGACGAAATCGACTATCGCCGACCCATTCCGCAGGACTGGGAGTTCGGCATGCCCCTGCGAGCGAAGGCCAATCAACCGTAGCGCGGCATCACTGCCAAACCTGCTTAGCTCGATGTTGCTTGCTGCTGGGATCGGTGCAAAGCCGGTCCCAGTTGTTTTTTCCGTGGTGCGGCAAGTGAAAAGATCCCGATGGGGGGCAAGCCGGGGATCGCTCTGATAGCCTCCGTTTCGCCGAGTTTCTAAAATCTCTGGGGCAGCATAGGATCGATGGGGGCCAGAGGAAACGCTATGCTCGGCGGGGGGGCTTTAGGGATCGTCGGAGTCGGTCTGATCGGCGGGTCGATCGGCTTAGCAGCGAAACGGCAGGCGATTGCTTCCCGCGTGCTGGGCTTCGGACGCAGTCGAGCGTCCCTAGAAGAAGCCTTAGCCCTGCAAGCGATCGATGAAGCAACCGAATCCTTAGCCGAACTGGCCCGACGTTGTGATCTGATCGTTCTGTGCACCCCTGTGGATCGCATTGCCGGCCAAGCCCTCGAACTGGCTCCCCATTGTCGGCCGGGAACGCTTTTGACCGATGCCGGCTCGACCAAGGAACGGATCGTCGCGGCACTGGATAGCCAACTTCCCGCGGGCGTTGCCTTTGTCGGTGCGCATCCGTTGGCCGGCTCCGAGAAGAAAGGGCCTTTGGCAGCTCGGGCCGATTTGTTCGTCGGCCGAGTCGTGGTGCTGACTCCCAACTCACGCACGCCTGCGGCGGCTGTCGAACGTGTCGCCGACTTCTGGAAAAGCCTTGGCGCTCGCATCGAAATCCTCGATCCCGCTACCCACGATCGCGCCTTGGCCGTCACCAGTCATTTGCCCCATCTGGTCGCTAGCGCTTTGGCCGGATTGCTGCCCATCACTTGGCAGTCGCTAACCGCCGGGGGGTTTCGCGATACCACGCGGATCGCGTCCGCCGATCCTGAACTGTGGTCGGCCATCTTCCGCGACAATCGCTCAGCCGTCTTGGCCGCCTTGGCCGAGTTCCAACAACGACTCGATGCTTATCGGCAAGCAATAGAAACTCATGATTTCATTCATTTGACCGAATTGCTGA
This sequence comes from uncultured Gemmataceae bacterium, assembly GCA_937949245.1. GTDB lineage: Bacteria > Planctomycetota > Planctomycetia > Gemmatales > Gemmataceae > CALEEC01. Next base: position 9,924 of record CALEEC010000013.1, read on the forward strand.
CCCAAGCGAAGAAGGTGCGCGATGCTCTGGGAAGTGGAGATTCGATCGGCCGGCCGTGATAGCGAACGCGAACGTGTTTGCGATGAATTTGATCTGCTCACCGCGTCGCAACGCGGCGGAGATCTGATCGCGGCCTCGGCCCGCGGCTTTTGGTTGGAAGGGGAATTCGACCTAAACGCGGCCGATAAACTCGTCAGCGAATTGCTGCACGATCCGTTGACCGAAACCGCGACCATTTGCGAGTTGGGCAAAGGGGTGCCGGACGAGGCGTTGACGGTGCTGCTGAAACCCGGTGTCATGGACCCCGTGGCCGAAAGCGTCGTGGCCGCCGCCCGCGATTTAGGCGTGGCTGTCGAGCAAGTGCGGACCTTCCGTCGCTACTTCCCGCGGAAACCTTTGTTGGATGCCGACTACGACTTGCTGGTACGCAAAATCCTCGTCAACGAAGCCATCGAACAAGTCGCGGTCGGCCCCGTTTTGGCCGAACACCTGACCATCGGCCAACCGTACATCTTCCGACAGATCGAAGTTCCCTTACGCGACTGTAGCGATGCGGAGTTGGAACAACTCAGCAAAAGCGGGCAACTGGCCTTGACCCTCGACGAAATGCGGGCCATCCAGGCCCATTTCCGGCAATTGGGCCGTGAACCGACCGACATCGAGTTGGAAACCCTGGCGCAAACCTGGTCCGAGCACTGTTCGCACAAAACCCTCAAGGGCACCATCGAGTACCGCGAAACGATCGACGGCACCACCGAAGTACGCCGTTATGGCAATTTGTTGAAAGAAACTATCTTCGCTGCGACCCAGCAGTTACGGCAACGCTTCGGCAAGGACGATTGGTGTGTCAGCGTCTTCCAAGACAACGCCGGGGTGGTGAAGTTCAACGACCGCTATCATCTGTGCTTCAAGGTGGAAACGCACAATCGCCCCTCGGCGATCGAGCCTTACGGCGGAGCCAACACCGGTATTGGGGGAGTCATCCGCGATCCGATGGGCACCGGCTTGGGAGCCAAGCCCATCTGCAACACCGACGTTTTCTGCTTCGCTCCGCCGGACTATCCGCCCCAGGAATTACCTCCCGGCGTGCTGCATCCGCGACGGATCATGCAAGGAGTCGTGGCCGGGGTGCGCGATTACGGCAATCGTATGGGGATTCCCACGGTCAACGGCGCGATCTATTTCGACGAACGCTACCTGGGCAATCCGTTAGTGTTCTGCGGCACCGTGGGATTGATTCCGGTCGATCGCATGGACAAACAACCTCGCGCCGGCGATTACATCGTGACCGTTGGAGGGCGTACCGGCCGCGACGGCATCCACGGAGCGACCTTTTCTTCGTTGGAATTGACGAGCGAATCCGAAAAAGTCAGCGGGGGAGCCGTCCAGATCGGCAACGCGATTGCCGAGAAGAAGTTGCTGGACGTGCTGTTGCAAGCCCGCGATCGCGGATTGTACTCGGCCATCACCGACTGCGGAGCCGGGGGCTTTAGCTCGGCCATCGGCGAAATGGGGGCACAACTTGGGGCCGTGGTGCAACTCGATCAAGCTCCGTTGAAGTATGAGGGACTCAGCTACACCGAAATCTGGATCAGCGAATCGCAAGAACGCATGATCTTGGCCGTCCCTCTCCAGCATTGGCCGGAACTGGAGGCTTTGTGCCGCAGCGAAGGGGTGGAAGCGGCTATCTTGGGTCGATTCGAGGCGACCGGCAAACTCCAGTTGTTCTACCAGGGGCACGCCGTCGGCGAACTCGACCTGCACTTTCTGCACGAAGGCCGGCCAAATCTGGTGCGTCCGGCCACCTTCACTCTACAGCCGACGCAACCGGTATCATCGGCGTCCCCCGCCGCGAGTCCTTCTGGCACTAGCCTACTGGCCGCGAGTCCTTGCGGCAACAGTCCGCTCGATGCCCTGGCGACGCTGAAGAAGATCCTCAGTTCGTACACGGTGGCCAGCAAAGAATGGGTAATTCGGCAATACGATCACGAGGTGCAGGGCGGTAGCGTGATCAAGCCTTTGGTCGGCATGCGCAATGATGGGCCATCGGATGCCGCGGTCGTCATGCCGATCTTGGGGCAATGGCGTGGTGTAGCGATCGGCAATGGTCTGAATCCGCGTTACAACGACCTCGACCCCGCAGCCGCGGCCGAGTGCGCCATCGATGAGGCGATCCGCAACGTCGTCGCTGTCGGGGCCGATCCGAAACGCGTGGCCCTACTGGACAATTTCTGCTGGGGCAACATCCATCATCCCGAAACGCTCGGTTCGCTGGTACGGGCCGCCCAAGCCTGCCACGATGTCGCACTCGCGTATGAGACGCCGTTTATCAGCGGTAAAGATTCGCTCAACAACGAATTCAGCTCGCCGCAACGGACGATCGCTATTCCGGGGACGCTGTTGATCTCGGCGTTGGGCATCGTCCCCGATGTCCGCCGGTGTGTGACGATGGATCTGAAGGCTGCGGGGAACGTGCTGTTCGTCTTGGGCGTGACGCGTGATGAATTGGGTGGCTCGCATTATCACATGGTCCACGGCTACAGCGGAGGGGCAGTGCCGCGGATCGAGCGGACGTTGGCTCCGCGACTGTTTGCCGCGTTGCACACCGCGATTTCCGCAGGATTGGTACGGTCGTGTCACGATCTGTCCGAAGGAGGCTTGGCGGTCGCTTTAGCAGAGATGGCTTTTGCGGGAGGAATCGGGGCCGATGTGACCGGTTTGCACCAATTGATCGGCGCGGAAGCCTGCGAGGATCGCGTCCGCTTGTTCAGCGAATCGCCCAGTCGCTTTGTCGTCGAAGTCGAACCGATGCAGGTGGATGCCTTCCGCCGTACCATCGGCGAACTTCCTTTGACCGAGATCGGCAAGACCGTGGCCGAAACCCGTTTGCGCATCGCGGGGGCCAATGGCGAATGGTTGATCTGGGCCAAGCTCGCTGAACTCCGCGAAGCTTGGCATCGACCATTACGCTGGTGACACTTCGGCAGGCAATCCTGAAGTAAGCTGGTTCGTGCCTTGCCGTCCGCCCGACAGCGATGGTTCCGCGAACGACGGCGACAGGACCCAAACCGTCGGCAAAAAATCCGCAGTTTTTCTTGGCGAGCGGATCACGCAGACGGTTCAATACAACGATCCCCTCCGACCTTCCCCACCCTGAGGTAGGCTAACGCTGTTTAGGAAAGGTTTGTCGTATGTCTGCTTGGACGTTGTCTCTGCTGTTATGGACTGCGACGGTGCCGGCTCCAGCTGCGGCTCCCGCCGCTTCGCCTTGGGTTTTCGGCACGGCGTACAAACTCCCCTCGGAGTATACCAATCAGGAGAGCGGCTATTTCTCCATCGTCGAAGGGCTTAATGGGCGCATCTACATCGGAGCAGCCAAATATGGCGTGAATGCTTACCTGCTGGAATTCGATCCGAAAAGCCAGCAAACGCGGATGGTCATGGATGTGCATCAGGTGATCGGTTCGCAAGCGACCGGTTTCGCGGCTCAGGCCAAGATTCATACCCGCAACAATGTCGGGGTCAGCGGCAAAATTTGGGTCGGTTCCAAACAAGGCTACCCGGAAAAGGGCGAATCCCGCGACTTGTACCCCGGCGGCTATGTGTTGAGCTATGATCCCACTAGGGGAAAATCCGAGCATTACGGCATCGCTAAGCCGAAGCACGGCATCATCAGTGTCATGCCCGATGAAAAGCGCGATCTTGTCTATGTCTCTACCTGTTCGGACGATCGCCCCATCGATCACACGCATTTTATGATTCTCAACACCAAGACCAAACAATACCGCGATCTGGGAGACATGGAACAAGCCTACGCGTTCATCGTCTTAGACCATCAGGATCGAGCCTATCATCCCAAACGCGGCGGCTTGGTAGTGCGTTACGATCCCCAGACCGATCGCGTGGAAACCTTGAAGGTGACCATCGACGGTCGGCCGGTCCAGGGCACGATCATCAAGGATCATGCCATCCTCAATTGGGATGCCAGCCCCGATCGCAAAACCTTATGGTCAGTGGAATTGTTCACTAACGAACTGTGGTCGTTCGACCTGACGGCCCCGGGAGACACCTTGCCGGGGCGATCGCATGGCAAGCTATTGGCCCATGCCAAAGCGACCGATTGCCGGGCCATGTGCGTGGCTCCCGATGGCCGAGTGTGGATGGCCGTTAGCGAACGCGGGCTTCCCGAAGGACAGGTTAGCCATTTGGTCAGTTATACCCCAGGTGCCCCAGCGCCGGTGGATCATGGCGTGATCGCTTGTGCCAACCCCGATTTCACTTCGCTGACCGACGCAAGCGGGAAACTCAAGCCGTGGCACCACACGTTACGCAAAGCCAAAGACGGCACACTGACCCCTTGGCAGCCGTTGGGCATCTGTGCCGCCCGCGATGGCACGGTGTATGTCCTGACCATCGCGCCGTTTACGTTGTATCGCTTCGACCAGTTCCGCAAGAAAGCTCCCTGAGTAGCCCCATCACTTTGCGGGGCGTGGTAGCCGTGCGGGATCAGCGAAAGGTGCGTTCGCTGCGGGGTTGACGCAACATCAGATCGCGGACGGCGTCCAAGGGGGGCTTGTCCTCATACAACACCTCATAAACACGCTGCATGATGGGCATTTCCACCCCCATGCGGGTGGCGCGTTCATGCACACTTTGGGCAGTCGTCACTCCTTCGACGACCATGGGGGATTCGGCAAGCCAATCGGTCCATTTTCGGCCTTTGCCTAACCATTCGCCCAGCCGGCGATTGCGTCCATGAGGACTAATGCAAGTGGTGATCAGATCCCCTAAGCCGGCCAGTCCCTGAAAGGTGCTGGCCTCGGCCCCCAAAGCGACGCCGAAGCGAGTCATCTCGACCAGACCACGGGTCAGCAAGGCCGACTTCGCGTTATCGCCAAAGCCCAGCCCATCGCAGATGCCCGCGGCAATGCCGATGACGTTCTTCAACGCCCCGGCCAATTCGACCCCCAACGGATCGAAGTTGGTGTACACGCGAAAGCGTTCCGAGGCGAACCATCGCTGCAACTGCTCCGCGAGGGCCGACTCTTCGCTGGCGACCACAACCGAAGTGGGCAGACCGCGGCTGACCTCTTCGGCATGGCTGGGGCCACTAAGCACGGCCAATCGCTGGGCACCGAGGACTTCGGCGAGTATTTCCGTCGGCCGGCGAAAGGTTTCGACCTCGATGCCTTTGGTCAAACTGACGATTGGCACTCCCGCAGGCAGCAGACCGCGGAAACGAGCGATGGTCGAACGCAGGTAGACGGTGGGAATGGCCGTGATCCACAAGTCGGCTTGTCGCACGGCTTCGGCCGGGTCGTTGGTCAGTTGAATCGCTGCGGGAATGGGAACGCCGGGGAGCAGGCGTCGATTTTCACGATAGGTTTTGAGGATCGCGAAATTGTCGGCCCGAGCGCTCCACAAACGGACTTCCGCTTCGGGCAGCTTCGCTAAATGCAACGCGATCGCCGTGCCCCAGGCACCATCGCCCAAGATGCTAAACCTCGTGACCGCCATGATCGCTACTCTCCCCCTCCGAGTGGGAATGCCCATTTCGGCATGTTCAGTCCGTCAACCGCGCGACCGCTCGGATCGCTGTGCTCTTTACAATCGCTTCCCTTTCCCTTCCGCAGGCTTCCTGGACGATGGGGTTAGGAAAATTTGGCTCAAATATCGCCCCCCATTGGTCGATGCAGTAAATGATCCGTGATGGACCCCACCCTCGGGCGACATGTTCGCTCCCGTTACGGTCCGGTGGTTTGCCTCCACCGAAGCCAACGCATGGAGGTTTCCCCTTATGGCCGCTCATCTTCGGCTCATTCCTGCGATCGATGACAACGAAGAATTCGTTCCTCCCGAACCGACGGTGCGTATCCGTTTGGGCGATCTGCTACCGCTAGTGGCCATGGCGCAGAAGATGCGTTTCATCTGGCTGAGCGACTTCCTCGATGACGAAGTAGCAATTACCAGCGATCTGTACGATGTCTTGCAAGCCTTCCGCAGTATGCGTCCCAGTGCTTGAGATGGTGCTTGCGACCGGGTTGGCGAATCGTTGCCCTGGAAACGGTGCCGATCAATCATCGTCGGGTGGAAGATCTTGCAGGATCTCGGGTTTGCCGAACTGCGACAAATCGACCGATCCACGCAGCTCGCCTTCGACGAGTTTGATGCGTTGTTCCAGCTCCCGCATTTTGGTCTGGATGACCTCGAAGCGGGTTTGCAGGTCGTCGCGCTGCCGAGGTCGAGGTACTTCCGGGTAGCCCAATTGTCGCTGCAGAGCCGCGAACAGAAATAGCGGATCGCGGCCCCGACTGGCCTTAGCGATCTTCCCTTCCTTTTCGCCAAACAGAGGCGGAAGTTGCGGCTCGAAATTCGGGTCGCGTCGGCGCTGTTCGAGGACGCAAAATTCCGAGCGATAGTACACCAGATCAGCGAATTCAATCGCCCCCACTTGCCGACGCACGGTATCGATGTAGATGCGCCAATCTTCGGAGTAAAACGGATCTTTGGCCATCGCGGTCAGGCCGTCGTTGTAACCGAGCCGATTACGGCTGATCGTCTCGAATTGATAGACGAACAACCCCGGCGCGGTCGGTTGATTGGCCCGATACAACGCCTCGCGTTCTAGCACCAGCAATGCCCCTAGCATGGTGAATTTGACGTTTTCTTTCTCGGCTTGTTGGATGACGAAGGTCTGAAAGGGGGTGAAATAGTGCTTCAGCACCTCGAAGCCGGTACCCAACAAGCCGGAGTGTTTCAGTTCGGTTGCGAGAAATTGAATGGCCATCGGCAACCGGGTCGTCGTCAGGATTTCCTCGTGAATTTGTTCGAGGATTTCTTGCGACGGGACGTTCTCCGCGAGTCGTTCGCGGAAGGTGCGAAAGAAATACGCTTGCTCGATGTATTCTTCTCGATCCAGAACCGCGCTCATGAACTACGTCTCTCGGGACAGCAAGGAACCGAGTCGCTCGGAAGGGGCCGTCACTCCTTGGTGTGCAACGAAAGATAAGCGACCCAATGGCTCGTTGCGTCGGCAAACCGCTTGTGGCTCGCCCCGGCGGGCACTCCCGCGGCTTGGCCGGCAGGGCACCGGGGTTATTGCGGGAGTTTGGTGAACGCCTCGAAGGTCTCGGCCACTTTGCCTTCACGCACATCGCCGGCATGGAGGTAGACGCCGTAACGTAGTTTCAGTGTCTGACCTTTGCCGAGTTGGACCAGATCGGTCTTCCCCTTTTGGCCGGGGAAGCCGCTTTTGGCGCGTCCGAACGGATTGGCCGCCATCAATCCGTAGCCCCGGGCATGCCAGTGGGCCGGGTATGGATTCGCCGGATGATCGAAGATGGCGATGCCCGCGGCTTGGCCATGGACTTTACCCGAATAATCGCACCAAGGCGAAGCCTGCCCCCAGATCTCGCGTTCGCCGACTTTGCCAGCTGCGTTGGTCAGAACCCCTTTGCCCACATTCGCCGAGATCTGATCGTGAACGCGAACCCCCAGCGAGCCTTCCTTGGTGTCGCCGAAGGTGATAGGCACCTCGGCTTTCAACGTCGAATCCAGCACCAATAAGCGACCCGTGGGAAGGGCATACAGGTGAATTGTCCGCGTCTCGCTGAGGATGGGCACGCCGTCGCTGGTACGCCATTCGTTGCGTGTGGTAATGGCTCCATGCCCCTTGCCGGTAACAGGTTGGCCCACTTCGACGACGACCATTTTACCGTGGCCCTTGGTTTCGGACCAAAAATCGACGCCGTCGACATGTTTGATTTTCTCTTTGATGGCCACTCCTTCGGGGATGACATCACCATGACAAAACCACATCGACTTTTGATGCACATGATCGGTGGTGTCGCCCTTGGCCGCTGCGACCATCGGCCAAGCTCGCGTCACAGGCACCTCATTAGGAGCCAGCAACGGCCAAAAGTACGGCTTAGCGACCGTGGGGCCGATGAAGTATTCGGTAACCTGTTTCGTGCCGATCTTGAATTCGATGGAATCCTTCTTGACCAGGATGGTGACTTCGTCCGACTCTGCCGCATGAAGGAAATTCGCCGATACAAACAGCACTCCGACGCCCAGTGCTAGTGCCAAGCTGGTTCGACTCATGGCTTGATCTCGGTGGAGGGAGAGAAAAATTTCTTGCACACCCACGAAGGTAAGGCATGCCGGGGGTTGTGGCCAGTGAAATTCCGTCAGGTGGCTCGCCTCAATCCTCCGGTGACGGACGTCTGCCGGTTCGCCTGGTTCCTGAAACTCCGTCTTATCTCTT
>CALEEC010000014.1 GCA_937949245.1 uncultured Gemmataceae bacterium
GGAAGCTATTCCTGCGGTCGGATTTCCCGTCGATATTCTACACGCGAACGATTGGCAGACGGGATTGTTGCCAGTTTATTTGCGGGAGGTCTATCGGCATCATCCGGCGTATCGTTCGATCCGCTCGGTGTTTACCATTCACAACATCTCGTATCAGGGGGTGTTTCCGGCTCGTGAGTATCCCTTGACAGGACTCGACTGGAAGTACTTCAACTACCGTCAGTTGGAATTTTATGGCCAGTTCAACTTCCTGAAAGCGGGACTAGTCTTTGCCGATTGGATCAACACGGTCAGTCCCACTTATGCGCGGGAGATTCAAACGACCTACTTCGGTTGTGGGATGGAAGGCATCCTAACGGAACGCCGAGATCGGCTTTCGGGGGTGGTCAATGGGATCGATCCCGATTTTTGGAATCCCGCCACTGATCCGTATCTGCCAGCCCATTTCAGCGTCGATCATTTTTCGGAAGGCAAAGCCCTGTGCAAGAAAGCCCTGCAGGAGCGATTCCAACTCGATGTGCAACCGCGGTTGCCGTTGCTGGGGATGGTCGCGCGGTTGGTGCAGCAAAAGGGCGTCGATTTGGTGATCAAATCCTTCCGCGAATTGATGGATATTCCGGTTCAGTTGGTCATCTTGGGGGAAGGCGATCGCAATTACATGAACCTCTTGGAAGCCTATCAGAAAACCTCACCGCGGCAGTTTGGTCTATCGTTCACCTTCGATGAAGGGTTGGCGCATTTAATCGAAGCGGGTTCGGATTTGTATTTGATGCCGAGTTTATATGAGCCATCGGGATTGAATCAACTGTACAGCTTGCGTTACGGTACACCGCCGATCGTGCGTTCGACAGGTGGTTTGGCCGACACGATCACCGATACCAACGAGGATACCTTGCAACAGGGGACCGCGACGGGGTTTCGCTTCACAGCGTATACTAGCGAAGCCCTGCTCGGAGCGGTTCGGCGAGCGGTGGATATGTACTCCAATCAGCCGCAGCGTTTTTATCAGGTGGTGCGTCAAGGAATGATGCAAGACTGGAGTTGGGACCGAGCCGCGATCGCTTATGAGGAAATCTATCGTCGATTGATCGCGGAACGTGAGGGACTTCCGTTCCATGCCCGTCAAAGTCGTTGAGAGTGGATCGTTGACGGGAGGCCAAACCGCGAGAGCCATCGAACGGATGCAGAAGCAACCTCCCCAACTGCGAGTATTAGCCCGCTGTACTGGGACATTCCCGCGGCTGGGATTGGCATGCAAAACACGACGAATATGGGACAGGACCAAACACGGCGGGAGGACAAGACACGGCGGGCGTTAGCACATCGCGCGCTCGGATGAAAAGACTCGACGCACCATCTCTCAGTTCGGTAATTTCTTTTCCAGCAACCACAATTGTTCCTGAACCACTCGTGCCGAGGGGGGGCGTTTGTCGGGACTTTTGGCCATCAACCGAGCAATCAAATCGGCAATCGGTACAGGAATATCGGGATTGTAAGTCCGTACGGGGACGGGTTCGTCTTTGACCAGCGCCCCTAACACACTCAACGCATCGGGGCCGGTAAATGGCATGCGCCCTGTACACAAGCGATAAAAGATCGCTCCCAGGCTGTAGAGATCGCAGCGGAAATCGACCATTTCGCCTCGCGCCTGTTCCGGGGACATGTAATCGGGAGTGCCGATCACCCAACCTGGCTTCGTGAACCAGTCGGCCGGCTTGGGCGGACGCACCAGACCGAAGTCGAGCAACTTGACCCGGCCGTGCGGTTTTTCCAGCCAGAGATTGTCGGGTTTAATGTCGCGATGCACCAACCCCCGGTCGTGTGCCGCGGCCAAAGCTGCCGCGGTTTCGCGGATCACCCGCACGATTTCTCGCAACGGCAGCAGTTCCTTGGCTTCGTCCAGGCGTTTTTGCAAGGTTTCGCCTTCCAAAAACTCCATGGCCAAGAACGGCACCTCGTTTTCGAGACCCAACTGGTAGACCGTCACCACATGATCGCTCTTGATCGAGGCCATCGCACGCGCTTCGCGAAGGAAGCGTTGCCGTGATTCCTGGTCGTTGGCGTGTTCTGGTTTGATTACCTTGATGGCAGCCAGTCGTTGCAACAGCGAATCTTCCGCTTTGAACACCATGCCCATGCCACCTTCGCCGAGAAGTTGCAGGATGCGATAGTGCGCGATCCGTCCCAGTTCGTCCGGTTCTAGCGGCGGTTTGAGAAAGGCATATTCTGGTTGCCGCGGCATTTGCGGCAAAGGCTTCGTCGGTGGTTGCGAGACGACATTGCTGGAAGGTAGCATCCCTGGACGCAACGGTTGCTGCACCGGCACCGTGGCTTCGAGGGTTTCATCGCTGATGAAGTTTTCGTCCCAGGTGTTCTCGACGGAGGTCAGCAAAAAACGCAAGTGCGTGCCCCCCATGCGGATCAAATCTCCATGGGAGAGTTTGTGTTGGGTAACAGGGACGTTGTTGATGAAAGTGCCATTGCTGCTGCGATTGTGGATCACAATGCCTGATTCCGCAGCCACGATTTCGCAATGGAGCCGCGACACCGTCGGATCGTTGAGACGAGTTTGCGTGTTCAGTCCTCGGCCGACGGCAAAGGACTCGCCGATGCGCAAATTGAAGGCTCGCCCTTTATCGGGACCGCCCACGACGATCAACTTCGCTGTCATGGCCTCGGCCTAAAGACATTGGAAAATAAGAACTAGGGCACAGGTTACTTTCCTGTGAAATCAACGGGCACTTTAAGTATGGCTCGCAAAAAACTGGTGCGGCAAGTCCTTTGAGAGCCGCATTTCGTGGTTTTGATGAAAAATCCGCGTTTACGTTCTAAAGAAGCATTCATTTGGGAGCTTTCCTGCTTCTAGCCCCGGCCTGGGGAAACTGCGATACCGCAGATGGAGTGGAAGAATCGCTAGCATCTTTCCGAGTTTCCCCAGAATGCTCGAAATACGGCAAGGGGTTCAGAAGCCTCATCTCTCCTTCCATAATCGACGACGCTATTGGCCTCGAGGGAAACTCGTTGCCTTGGCGGTGCACTTCAGGCAAGCGGAGCAATGCGGCAAGCATCGGGTGAATGGAAAAACCGCAACGCGAGCCATCATTGGCTCAGCAGTTGCGGTGGAGAGGTTGGGTACGGTCAGCTAGGGCATCTCTTCAGGCGGAATATGAATTTATCTTAAACACTCCTTCTGTGGATGTCCATAATTTATGGCGTAGAGGCTCGATTTTTATTGGGTGTCGAGTTTGGCGACCTCGGGGCAGAGTTGTCGCACCCGCCGGGTCAGGTAGCCGCGCATCTCGCCGACGGTTTTCATGCGAATCACTTGCTCTGCCGTTTGTCGTGCCGCAGCGAGCGTCACTTTACGCAGCAGTTCCTTGATGGTCGGTACAAAACCCGGACTCATGCTGAAACGGCGTAATCCCAGACCAAACAACGGAAGAAAACAGCGGGGTTGGCCGGCCATTTCCCCACACAGCGTGACAGGTTTCTCACGTTGCAGGCAAGTGTTGATGACTTGTTTGATCAGCCGAAAAATCGCCGCGTTGTACGGTTCGCACAGATGCGCCACTTTCGGATTATCCCGATCGGCCGCCATCAGATATTGAATCAGATCATTCGAGCCGATGCTGACGAAATCGACCTCATCCAACAGTTGATCGATGCACAGCGCCGCGGCCGGCACTTCGATCATCACGCCGAAACGCACATCTTCGCTGTAGCTGACTTTCTGCCGTTTCAACGACATTCGGGCACGATCCAAAAGCCGCTTGAGTCTTTGCACTTCTTCCACGGTGCTGACCATCGGCAAGAGGATCGAAACTTTGCCAAACTGGCCGGCTCGAAGAATGGCGCGCAACTGGGTTTGAAAAAACTCTGGGTAGGCACTGGTCAGCCGAATACTTCGCCATCCCATGAACGGGTTAGTTTCGCGTTCGGTACTCAGGTAGGGCACTTGCTTATCGCCTCCGAGATCCAATGTGCGAATCACTACCGAGTGGTTCGGAGCCGCTTCGATGACCTTGCGGTAAGTCTCGAATTGTTCTTCCTCTGTCGGCACACTACCATGCGTCAGGAAGAGATATTCCGTGCGATACAGTCCCACACCGACCGCACCGGAGTTTCCCGCCGCAATGGCATCGTTGACGTTGCTGACGTTGGCCAACAGTTCCACGCGAATGCCGTCGGCGGAAATCGCTTCCTGGTCGCGGTTTTCGACCAATTTGTTCCGCATCACGACATATTCGCGTTGCAATTTGCGATAGGCCGACTCGACCTCCGGCCCCGGATCGATCAAGACGTGTCCCTCACGTCCGTCGACGATCAAAAGGGTGCCGTTGCTGATTTCTCGAAAGATC
>CALEEC010000015.1 GCA_937949245.1 uncultured Gemmataceae bacterium
CGGTGGTCATCACGAACTGACGATCTGGAGTGTCGGCGAAGGGAAATTGCTGCGTCGGATCTTCACGCGAACGGAGCGTGCCTACGGGATGGTGTTTCTGCCCGACGGCAAGTTGGCCGTGGCCGGTGGCCGACCTGGGCAAGAAGGGGATGTGCGCATCTTCGACATCGACGGCGGGACGCCGAGGCTGGAAAACGGGGTAGCGATTGTTGATGGCGTCCACGATCCGAAAGTGATGCTCAAACAACTAATGGACACCGATGATTCCGTGCTGTGCCTGGCGTTGTCGGCCGATGGCAAGAAATTGGCCGCCGGGGGATGCGATCGCTCGATACGCGTCTGGGATCTTAGCGGTGGCAGTCTGCAAGCCAAGCTCGAACAAACGATCGAAAATCATGCCGACTGGGTGCTGGGGGTCGCTTTCGCGGCTGACAACAAGCATCTGCTCAGTTGCAGTCGCGATAAGACCGCCAAAGTCTGGGACTTGGCCGCCAAAGAATCAGTGCTGACGTTCCCGGATCATCAAAACATTGTTTTCGCGGTCGCCGGCAGTGCCGATGGCAAACAAGCGTTCTCGGTCGGGGCCGACAAAGTCTTACGCACCTGGAATGCTGTCGGCGAAGGCAAACAAGTGCGTGCCAACGGCGGTCACGGCGACGAAATTTACAAATTGATCGCTCATCCGCAACAGCCGATCTTGATCACTTGTTCCGCCGATAAAACGGTGCGTGTCTGGGATGCCAAGACCGGCAACAACCTCAAAACGCTGCAAGGGATGACCGACTTCGTTTTTGCTCTAGCCATCAGTCCCGACGGCCAACAGGTCGCGGCCGGTGCGTATGACGGCGAAGTGAAAATCTGGAACCTCGCGGATCAGAAACTCTTCCGCGAATTCAACGCCTCGCCCGGCTATCAAAAGCCGATGGCGTCTCCCATGCCCAAGAAATAACCGTGTTGACTTTCCTTACGATCGAGAGAGGATTCTCCCATGAGAAGATTCTGGGCAACGCTAGTTGGAATGCTGTGTCTTGGTCTGACGCTTCAAGCGGATGAGCAAGAGAAAGCCGGTCCCAACGACAACAAGCCGCCGGAAGGCTTCATCGCTTTGTTCAACGGCGAAAACCTCACCAATTGGCAAGGGGTCGTGCCGATCCCCAAACGAGCCAAGATGACTCCAGAGCAACTCGCCGAGGCAATCCAAAAAGCCAACGCGAAGGTACTGCCGCATTGGAAGGTCGTTAACGGCATCTTGCATTACGACGGCAAAGGCGATAACTTGCAGACCGTCAAAGACTACGGCAATTTTGAACTGATGATCGATTGGAAGATCGAAAAGAAAGGCGACAGCGGCATCTACCTACGAGGCAATCCGCAGGTGCAGATTTGGGACTCGGAGAATCTGCCCCCCAGTCTGAAAGCCGACCTCAACACGGGTTCCGGCGGCTTGTGGAACAACCCTCCCGGCAGCAAAGGCAAGACCCCGCTGAAAAAAGCCGATAAGCCGGTCGGTCAGTGGAACACCTTCCGCATCATTATGATCGGCGACGAGGTCACGATCTACCTCAATGGCGAACTGGTCGTCGATAAAGCGCCGTTGGCCAACTACTGGGAGAAAGGCAAGCCGCTCCCCGCGACCGGCCCGATTGAATTGCAGCACCACGGCGATCAGTTGTGGTTCAAGAACATCTACATCAAAGAACTGAAGTAATCGCCCGGCCACCTCCTCTACCGCTAGTCAAAACCTGGAAATGCGCGGGCTAGTACGCCGTTGAGGGCGTGCTTGGATAGGAGCCGTCGACGCGAGTCGTCGGGTGGGTTCGAGCCACCCGCGGACTGGCGTCCGCGGTTCTTAGCATCGTGCAAGAATGGAGCCGACGACGCGAGTCGTCGGGTGGGTATCGCAGAACCCGCGCGGACTGGCGGCTCTTGGCGTCGTGCGAAAAGGGAGCCGGCTCCGGGGAATTATTCGCGGAAGACGTTATGGCAGCCGACGCAGCTGGCATCGAGTTTGCCCAAGGTCGCTTTGAGCTTGGCTTCGTTCTTCTTGGCGTCTTTGGCGAGTTCGACGACTTCCAAAGCGTATTGCTGCATATCTTTAGTGTGCTTTTCCCAATCGGCTTTGCTCTTTTTGCCGCCGAACCCGCCGTCCGGTTCGAGATTCATAGTAATTTCCGCGATCAAGGCACTGCGTTGCGCTGCCAAGACGATTTTATTGAGTTCCTTGACCGATTTCTTGCCGTCGCGGATGTCCTTTTCCATCCCTAAACCCCCCTTGGGTCCGGCTTTGCGGAAGGGGTCCATGACTTCGGCCAAGTCCGGGGCGGCTTTGCCAGTCCATTTCAGAGCGTCGAGCTTTTCGCCGGTGCTGAGCTTGGCCGAGGCCAATTTGTCGGCCACTTCTTTCGCGGTCTTGAAATCGTTCTTGCCGATGGCGTCGGCCATCTTCAACGCCTCATCCCGCAACAACTTGCTCCCCTGATTTTGCCCCGCCAAGGCGAGATAAGCGGCCAAGGCTTTCAAGGTTTTCTTGGCATCCTTGGCTTTAGAATCGCCGAGCCATTTCGACAGATATTCCAGATCGGTTTTGACCATCAGCATGAAGGTTTCATCGGGAATCGGAGCCGCTTGCGTGTCGGAGTGCGTCGGACGAACCAACAGCACCGCGGCCAATACCCCCAACAAGCCGACGCTCATTCGTACTGCTTTCATTCGCATGGTCGCATTCTCCCAGGTAGTAGCAACGCTTTGGCATTTTTCCAAATCTGCCAGACTTATCGGCCGGAGAGCCTCACGCCCCGAGATGGACATGAAAAGCGATGACGACCGGTCTGGTTCAGACGCCTCATGACGGGAACGCATCCGGTTTCGGCAGGGTTATCATAAACACCACAACGCCAACCGCAAGTGACCGACTGCTCGATTTTTCCGTTGCTGTCGCTCCATGAAAAAACCCCAAGCGAAACCGCTTGGGGTCGGCGTGCGTTTTCTTGCTATCCAGCCCATCGGTTGAGACGGTACTTCCTCGCGAAGAAGTCCGTTGGCCGAAGTAGGGGGCAGAGGTTACTTCTTGGGCGAATTCAGTTCCCGGGCGGCACTTTCTTCCAGTTCCAGTGCCTTGAATTTCTCCGACTTCAAGAACAACTGCGGTCGGGCTTCGTCTTGCAGTTTCTTGAAGAACGCCGGCACTTCCTTGGTCAACTTGCGATCGATAACCTCTTTCTCCAACGATGGCCGAACTTTCTCGAAATCGACATTCTCGGCCGGCAAGATGGCATCGCACTTGATAACGAGAATGCCCTCCCGCGTGGTCAGAATTCGGCTGACATCCCCGGGTTGCAGCTTGAAGGCTTCTTCTTCCAAGGTTGTATTATCGCCAATGCCGTAACGCGCAATCGGTGCCACTTCGCCCCCTTTGGAGGCCAGCACCGGGTTCATTTGCTTGCGGGCTTCGCGGTCGAACTCTTCCTCGCTCTTGCGGATACGGTCGTAGACTTCGGTCTGCACCCGCCGAGCGTCGGCATGCGACCACAGGATCATTCGGCACTTGACCTTTTTGCCGTAACGGTTTTCGTACACCTTGCGGAGGTCTTCTTCTTCGACTTTAATTTCTGACCGATACATTTTGCCCAGTAGCAAACGCGGCTTGATCACGTCTTCTTTCCACTCAAACAGCGTCTTGTTGTACTGCTTGAGGACATGCTTGACGAAATCGGACTTCGAGAGTTTGACACCTTCCAGGTCTTCTTGCAAAGCAGCCTCGATTTCTTGAGGCGTCACGTCAATGCCTTGTTTTTGGGCGGCCAATTCGATGATGCGTTTGTTGACCAACAACTCGAGGCGTTCGGCCCCGTGACGTTGGATCAGATATTCGCCTAACTCTTCCCGGGTGATCGGAATGTTGCCGTGAATGTAGGCCACGACCCGCTGCGAATAGTCCGAAGCCGGAGGAGTACTCGGATTGGCCACACTCGGAGCGGTCGGCGTTTGCGGTGGCTCAGCCACTAAGGAACCAAGCCCCCATTGCCCCAGCGAAAAACCGATGCCCAAAACGAACAGCCCGCGTAGCCCAACCGGCCAGCGAGAGGAAGTGCGTGCTTGCATGGAAATCGAACTCCGTTTCGATTCTGGTGTGCCGAATCGCGGACGAATCTGCGAAGCCTGTATAATCAGGAAATCGCCGGCCGACAAGCCGAAGTGGGGTAAAAGAATCTAATCGAGGTTTGAATGTGAAGCGTTATCGCCTTGTCATGATGGGCACCGGCACCTTTGCCGAGCCGACCTTGGAAGCCTTGCTCAGCGGACCCGATGAAGTGGTCGGCGTTTGGACCCAACCCGACCGCGACAGCGGCACCAAACGGGGTTCGACGCGTCAAATGGGCCGCGGCATGAAAGAAATTGCCCAGCAAGCCGGGGTGCCCGTCTTCCAACCGGAAAACATCAACACTCCCGAAGGGATCGCCCAATTACGGGCTGTCAGGCCGGATCTGCTCGTGGTGGCCGCTTATGGGCAAATTCTCTGCCGCGAGATCCTCGAATTGGCTCCGCTGGGGGCGATCAATGTTCATGCCTCGCTGTTGCCCAGGTACCGCGGCGCTGCCCCCGTCGCTTGGGCCATCGCTCGTGGCGAAACCGAAACCGGGGTGACGATCATCCGACTGACCACAGGACTAGACGCCGGCGACATGCTGGCCCGCGAAACGGTGACGATTCTACCGGACGAAACCGCAGGCGAACTGGAGGCGCGGTTGGCTCCCATTGGGGCACGCCTGGCTTTGCAGGTGATCGCCCAGATGAAACTTGGCCCCGTGGTCGGGCAAAAGCAAGATCGCACCCTGATGACCAAAGCGCCCAAACTGACCAAAGAAAACGGCCAGATCGACTTCACCGCCCCTGCCGAGCAGGTGCAACGCCACATCCGTGCCATGCAGCCTTGGCCCACCGCGTACACCTTCCTGCATCGTGCCGGCAAACCGCCGATGCGCTTGCTGCTGAACCGTAGCCACGTCGTGCCCGATGCCCCGAACGCAGCCGATGCAGCAAACCCAGCGACGCCGCCATTGCCGGCCGGTTCGCTATTGACGGCCGAGGCCGGCAAAGCCCTGGAGGTCGTCTGCGGGGATGGCCGACGTTTACGCATCGACGAATTGCAACCCGCTGGCAAGAAACGGATGACTGCCGCGGAGTTCTTACGCGGCCATGCCATCGCGGCAGGCGATCGACTCGGCCCCGAGGTGCTCGCATGACGCCGAATGCTCGCGTGTTGGCTCGGGATATTTTACGCCAAGCGCGTGCCCATCAGGGCTTCGCCTCCGAGTTGATCGATGCTCAACTGCAAACGACTCCATTGACCGCGGTCGAACGCCGCTTGCTAACCCAATTGCTGTTGGGAACACTACGTCGGCAGGGGAGTTTGGATGCGTTGCTGCGTCCGCTGATTCGTCGGCCCTTGGCCAGGGTCGAACCCGACGTGCTGGACCTCCTTCGCTTAGGGGCATTCCAACTGCTGTTTCTGTCCCACATACCGGCTCACGCCGCCGTCAACGAATCGGTGAAACTCGCCGCAGCGATTCGCCCGGGGGCCAAAGGCTTCGTCAACGGCGTGCTGCGTCGGGTGGCCCAACTACGCACCGACGAGCAGACCTCGTCCCCGGCGGCCGACGCTCTACCGTTGGAAAAAGGAATCTTCCGCAAACTCGCTCAACCGTTGCTCCCCGACCCCCAGCAGCACCCCCGTGCTTACCTCGAACAGGCTTTCAGTCAGCCGCGTTGGTTGGCGGAGCGTTGGCTGAGCCGATTCGGCCCGCAGGAGTGTTTTCGGCTAGGCTTCTGGTTTCTCGATGTGCCGACGCTGTGGGTGCGTGTCAACCGCTTGAAAACCGACCGCGATGCCCTGCTCCGTCGTTGGCAGCAGGCCGGCATAGCGGCCGAACTTGGCACGCATCCGCAGGCTCTGCGTTTGGCAGAAACCCACAGCGTTCGCGACCTGCCCGGTTACGCCGAGGGATGGTTCGTGGTGCAAGACGAGTCGGCCATGCAAGTGGCCACGCTGCTAGCCCCCCCGCCTGGAAGCCGCATCTTGGATCTATGCGCCGCTCCCGGGGGCAAAACCACGCACTTGGCCGAACTGATGGACGACACTGGCGAAGTCCTCGCCTGCGACATCGACCTTCACCGCTTGGCTACCGTCGAACAATTGGCCCAACGTCTGGGACTGCGTTCGATCCGCACTCAGCTGCTTGAGCCGAACCAATCCCCCCCCGCAGGGCCGTTCGATGCCGTGCTGCTCGATGTACCTTGCAGCAACACCGGCGTTTTGGGCCGTCGCCCGGAGGTGCGTTGGCGTTTGCAGCCCAAGGAATTGCCTCATTTGGTGAAACGACAATGGCAACTGTTGGAAGTGGCCATCGAACGCGTCCGACCGGGAGGACGGATCGTCTATTCGACTTGCAGCATCGAACCAGAGGAAAATCAGATGCTGATCGATGCCTTCGTGCGTGCGCATCCCGAGTGGCAATGCCAGGCAGCGATCGAAGCGATTCCCGGTCAACCCGCCGACGGTGGTTTCCGCGCTTTGTTGCAGCGGAGCCATTGAGGTTGGCGCCAGGGAGATTCGGGACCATCTCAGCCGATGACGCTGGGGCAGTCTGGGAAAAAACGATCCGACCGATGGCATTGGGAGCGCAGAAAGAACTGATCCGACAGATAGCATTCGGACAGTCGCAAGAAACGACCCGGCAGATGGCATTGCGACAGCAGGAGGAAACGATCATGAGTACGGCAAGCGATGTCGTGACATCGGAACGCGGGGAAACGACCGAGTTGCAAGCGTTGTGCGACCGTTTGGCGCGATCGGCACGCCAGGCGTCGGCGTGGTTGATGTCGGCCACGGGAGCGGTGAAAAACCGTTGGCTGTTGCACGCGGCCGAGCATCTGGACGCGAACCAACCGGCGATATTGTCGGCCAACGCCCAAGATCTCGAAGCGGGGCGAGCGGCGGGGCTTAGTTCGGCGATGCTCGATCGCTTGAAATTGACTCCCGAGCGATTGCGTGCCGCGACGCTGGGACTGCGGCAGATTGCCGCTCTCCCTGATCCGGTCGGTCAGGTACGGGAAGGCTCGGTACGGCCCAACGGCTTGGAGGTACGCAAGGTAGGCGTGCCGTTGGGAGTGATTCTGTTCATTTACGAATCGCGGCCGAACGTCACCCTCGACGCAGCGGGACTATGCGTCAAGAGCGGCAATGCCGTGATTCTGCGGGGGGGGAAGGAAGCATTCCATTCCAACACGGTGCTGCATCGGTTGTTGAGCGAGAGTTTGCAAGCCTGCGGCCTACCAGCGGAGGCGGTGCAATTGGTGCCGACGACCGATCGCGAAGCGGTGGGACTGCTGCTGCGCCGGGGGGATCTGATCGACTTGGCCATTCCGCGGGGGGGAGAAAGCCTGATCCGTCGTGTGGTCGCGGAAGCGACGATGCCGGTGTTGAAGCATTACGATGGCAATTGTCATGTGTATGTCGATCAGCACGCCGACTTGGCCATGGCCGAGCGGATCATCGTGAATGCGAAGTGTCAACGGCCGGGAGTGTGCAATGCCGCGGAGACGTTGTTGGTCCACGAAGCGATTGCGGAGGTGTTTTTGC
>CALEEC010000016.1 GCA_937949245.1 uncultured Gemmataceae bacterium
GGGGCAGTCTGACAGATCAGCAGGCGCATTCGGCACACAACTCTTCAAACTCTTGGCAGGTTTCTTGGGCTTCGCCGCGTAGTTCGCGAAGGAGTTTCTTTTCGCGGTCATCGACTTTGCCGTCGGCCCAGATCATTTCACGCAGCCACGCTGCTTCATCGCGATCGATTTTGCCATCTTCGAGGAAGTATTTCTTCATCGTTTGATAGAAAAACTTCTCAAAGACCGGCGTGACCCGTTCGACGCGTTTGTGCAGATCGATGAGAAATTCCGCGATCGCCGGAGTCATCGGGCCGTATTCTTGCAGCAGCTTCTGGAGTTGTTCAACTTCTTGTTTGTCGATTTTGCCATCGGCCAGCAGACGGATTCCGAGCGCTCGTAACTTGAACATGATATCGCTCCCCTTCGGGATATGGTAACGACCTCTGCGGGAAATAACCGCTTCTCGGTTCGCGAGCAAGCGGGAGTTGAACCTTGATGCGTTCCCGTTGTCGAAGGACGGCACAGATAGGTGGATGTCCTTCTACATCCATTTTAGCGGGGAGGCAGTGAACTTGCGCGAAATCAAACTTGGTGGGAAAGACATCGAAAAAAGCGATTGATTAGCTTTGTCTTTCCGCTCTAATTGAGCCTACTTGGCCACTCCATATGTTATTCGTCAGCGTCGAATTGGAAAACCGGTGGCGAGCATTGTTTATTACCTCAAAGTCCGTGCTCAGGAAACACCGACCTTTAACGGCAAGTTCAAGTATCACACAAGACATTGGAACCTAGTACAAGCCATGAAAAATTGTTGAGTTTCAGGTGCCTCGTCTTCAAAGAGAGTCGAAATACTTTCCCCCCTGCTTTTCCGTTCCGATAATGCTGTGATGTTGACGATCCCTTCTCATGGCTATGAATTTTAAAAAAATTGTTGACACGCAAAACATCTAATCCTTTACTCTCTTTTATGATCTTTTTCGACGGTTACTTTTCGCTGTTACCGATCGCCCATTCACATTCGTTGCAAGCGGAGGTAACACCTCATGTTCCGTAAGACGGTTCATCACGCGTTTACCCTCATCGAATTGCTCGTAGTCATTGCTATCATTGCTGTCCTGATCGGCCTGTTGTTACCGGCCGTGCAGAAGGTCCGCGAGGCCGCCGCGAGAATGCGGTGCCAGAATAACCTCAAACAAATCGGTATCGCTCAGCACAATTATCATTCCGTGCATGGGTACTTCACCCCTGGTTACCAATACGCTGGTAATTACTTCGCAGGCGGTTTCAATGCCAACAGCAATGAGCATACTTGGGTGACTCTCTTGCTACCTTACATCGAGCAAGAAAATCTATATCGGCAAATCCACTGGAACGTTAATTTTGGGCAACCAGCTTCCAATCCCAACTTCGCTGTGACTTCTGTTTTTCTTCCTATCATGACCTGTCCATCTGATGATATCGCAAACCTGGCGTATACATATTATGCTAAAGGCAACTACGTAGCGAATTATGGCATCGGTCCATGGTTGAATGTGCATGTCAACCCGACTCCCCAGAACACGACGGTTGCCCCCGGTCCATTAGGCACTAACAGTCGCACGTCTATCACCTCCATTACTGACGGTACCAGCAACACGGCGATGGTCTCGGAGGTGATCCGTGCTCCGGGGGACGATTTTCGTGGTGTCTTACACTACCCTGAAGGTCCGCTCTACACT
This sequence comes from uncultured Gemmataceae bacterium, assembly GCA_937949245.1. GTDB lineage: Bacteria > Planctomycetota > Planctomycetia > Gemmatales > Gemmataceae > CALEEC01. The sequence goes on from CALEEC010000016.1 coordinate 1,701, forward strand.
CACAACCACACACCAGGTAGCTTGGTCCCAGACCAAATCCGGAGTACCCTTTGTGTTTCGACGGTTCTAGCACCTTGTGTCGGTTCATTCGGTGATTGGACTTCGCGAAGGATGATCGTCACGGCCCGTAGTCGGCACACGAACGGAGTCAATTTGTTGTTGTGCGATGGGTCGGTGCGATTCGTCAGCAACAACATCAGCGTGGCGAACTGGAATGCGTTAGGCACGATCTCGGCTTTGCCCGGCGAACCGCCGACCCCGGCCTTCTGAGCGGAGGATCGGGTTATGAGACGGTTTTGGTGCCTGATCGGAGTTTGGGGCCTATCTGTCTTCCTGACCGGTTGCGAAGCATCCCCCCGGGTACAAGGGACGGTGACCTTGGATGGAAAGCCGCTTGACCAGGGCAGCATTAACTTTGAACCGGTCGACCGTAATAGGCCTTCGTTCGGAGCGACAATCAGCAACGGCCGTTACCAAGTTTCCGCGTCATCACCGGTCACTGCGGGGAAGTTCCAGGTTCAGATTCGCGGATCAATCAAAACGGGTCGTCAAGTGCCAGCGGGGCCACCCAGTCCGCCGGGAACGATGACCGATGAGTTTCGCTATTACCCTGCTGAGGGGGTAGAAGTCCGCGAGGCCGAGATCTTGCCCGGACAGGTCAACGAGTTGAACTTCGAGTTGAACTCCTCGGCCAAGAGCCGCTGATTGTCGTTGAGTATGTCCACGTACAAGTCTTCGCTACCCGTGCTAGATGAGGCACCCGACGACTGGCGTCGTCGGCTCCAGCGGAACACCCGACGACTGGCGTCGTCGGCCTAGGGTTGGAAAACGGACGCGCAATCAGCAGCGAGCGGTTCAACGGCCGGCGTGGTGTTCGAGATTCAGTTCCGCTTGCCACATCGAAAGGAACGTCGGGAGTCGGGCACGATCCAAGCCGGGGAGGTTTAGCCCTAAGCCGATCGCGGGGACATTCCAAGTTGCGGTCGCGTAAATCGAGTGAGCCGGTTCGCCGGCCCGCCGATACATCACCACCGCAGCGCGGCCGTGGCCGTCCGCACCAATCCACGCTTGGGCTTGACGCAATCCCTCGGCGAGATCACCGACTTCGTCAATCAAACCGATCTGCAATGCCTGCGTCGCTGTGAAGATGCGCCCATCGGCTATGTCGTCGAGGCGGACTTTCGGCCGAGCTTGGCATACTTCGGTCAGGATGCGTTGTTGGAATTCGTCGGCCATCGTCTGCAGAATTCTCTTCCCCTCGGGCGTCAGTGCCCGAGCTGGAGTGCCCAGGTCGGCGTAAGCCCCCGCTTTGATTTCCTGCGGGATGATGTTGAACTGCGCCATCAGATCGCGGAGATTGAACAGATTCAGAATCACTCCCAAGCCGCCGGTGACCGTCGTCGGCGTGGCGAGAATACGGTCGCTGGCGGAAGCGAGCCAGTAGGCTCCGCCAGTACCGACATCCATCAGACAGGCCAACACCGGTTTGCCGGTCTGGAGTCGGAAGCGGAGCAACTCACGACGCATGAGGTCGGCTGCGGTCACGCCTCCGCCGGGGCTGTTGATCCGCAACACGACGGCCCGCACGCTCGCATCGGCAGCCGCGGCATCGAGTTTTTCCCGGAACAACGCGACCGGACTTTCGCTGACCACTCCCATCAGGCCGGCGTTCGGCGTGGGAAACAACGGCCCATCAATATCGATCAACGCCACTTTCGCCCCGGTGCAAGCCGTGCCCGACGTCCCCACTTGGGGGATGGCCACCGCTGGGCGTATACGCCGGAGTCTTTTTTCCACAAACGCTTTCTTGGTTTGGTTTTCCGTCGATGTGTCTGCCTCATGCCCCCCGGCATAAGGCACGATCACCGCTTGCAACGGCCCCGGATCAGGGTGGTGAGGCAACCGCACCACCGCTTCCACAGGAGTATCGACACGCACTCGGTTGTCGGTTTGAATGCCGAGGTGACTGCAACCGATAGAGCCGACCAGCAGCAGGTAAAAAATCGTCCACCGTTTCACGTCGATTTCCTCCCCCTGCCTAAGTAAGACTCTATGACAGATCGATCCATCGAACCGATTCGTTGACTCCTTTTCGCCTCTTAGTCTCATCATCGGCAAACGGCACAGATATTCTGAATAGCGCAGATTTTACATTCCCTAGAAAATGGTTGATTGATAAAGTCCTCATTCCCAACCCTTTGCGTTCCACTGGTGCGTTCCAGAGGATGAAATCATAGAGAAAGTCCACCGAGTTTTGCTAAACTATCACCTTGGGTAGGGCAACCAAAGGAGGACGCATGCGATTTTCGGCATTTATGGTAAAAAACGTCGTGCGTCGGCGAACGCGCGCTTTACTGACCAGTTTCGGATTGGCGATCTCGGTTGGGGCGATGGTCGCGTTGCTGAGCGTCTCCGATCGTTTCAAAGCGGCCACGCTGGAATCGTTCCGGGGGCGGGGCGTCGATCTGGTGGTCATCGCGGCAGGCACCCCGGACCAATTGAACAGCGAACTTGACGAGGCGTTGGCCGAGCGCATCCGGGCGATCCCGGGAGTCCAAGCGGTCGGTGCCGGGTTGATCGAACTGATCGAAGTGCAACGCGGCAAAAACAGCAGCAGTGTCTTGGTCCAAGGTTGGCCGTTGGACAATCCCGCGTTTCGTGCGCTGAAAATCTTGGAAGGCCGGACGTTACAGCCCGGCGATGTGCATAAAATATTGCTAGGGCGGACCCAAGCCGAGAATTTGGGCAAGAAAGTCGGCGACACGGTCATCGTGCAGAAGGTGCCGTTCGAGGTGATCGGCATCTACGAAAGTTTCACCGTTTACGAAAACGGTGGCATGGTGCTGTTGCTGCATGAGTTGCAGGAATTGTCGGCACGGCAAGGGAGTGTGACCGGTTTCTCGGTGGTTTGCGACAATGTCGCGAACAAAGAGCAACTGGTGCAGCAGGTGAAAGCGGCCATCGAAGCATTGCCTAATGCCACGAAAAAACGCAGCGGTTTGTCGGCAATGGCGACGCAAGATTACGTCGATAGCATGGCTTTGCTGAAAGTAGCGACCGCGATGGCTTGGATTGTTTCCGCAGTCGCAATGATCATCGGCGTGATTGGGGTGTTGAACACGATGATCATGTCAATATTGGAACGTGTCCGCGAAATCGGCATTCTGCGTGCCGTCGGTTGGCCCCGACGACGCATCATCTCGATGGTGCTGGGGGAATCAGTTCTGCTCAGTTTCAGTGGCGCGGTCCTCGGTGTGTTCGGTGCAATCGTTGTGGTGAAGGTGTTGGTGCTGTTGCCCCAGGTCAACGGGTTTATCGACGGCAAAATGTCGCTGATAGCCATCGCGCAAGGCATCGGCATCACGGTACTTATTGGATTGATTGGAGGCGCGTATCCCGCGATTCGTGCCGCTCAACTGACGCCCACGGAGGCGCTACGCCATGAATGAAGCGATCCCGTCCGAATATCTGATGTTTGCCGACTCGGTGTGCAAACGCTATCCCGATGGCAACGTGCAAGCCTTGCACGAGGTCAGCGTGGGCATTCGTCCCGGCGAATTTCTGGCGATCATGGGGCCAAGTGGCAGCGGGAAATCGACACTGTTGAACTTGCTGGGGGCACTAGATCGCCCCGATGCTGGCGAAGTGTATTTCCGTGGCGAACCGTTGTCGAAGTGCCGCAATCTCGATCAGTTTCGTGCCCGGCAGATCGGCTTTGTGTTTCAGTCGTTCTTCTTGTTGCCGACTTTGACGGCCTGTGAGAACGTGCAAATCCCCATGTTCGAGGGGCCACGCCTTACGGATGTCCAACGGGTCCGTCGCGCTGAAGAGTTGCTCGAATTGGTCGGTATGAGTCATCGCAGGCACCATCGGCCGATGCAACTGTCGATCGGCGAACGGCAACGGGTCGCCTTGGCCCGTGCGCTGGCAAACGATCCGCCGTTGCTGTTGGCTGACGAACCGACCGGCAACCTCGATTCGCAAACCGCAGCCGACATCATGGATCTGCTGGTGACCCTACAACGCGATCGAGAAATGGCTATGGTGATTGTCACCCACAGTCCCGAGATCGGCGAGCGGGCCGATCGTTTGGTCCGCCTCCGCGACGGACGGATCGAAGAAGACCGCTTGCTGCGTCTCGACGAACCTGTTCTGGCCGGACGCTAACCCATGCTTCTGGACGAAGCCCGTTTGTTGCAACGTGTGGCCAACGATCGGGAATTGCTGGAGATTATCGCCCGGCAATTCCTCGATTTGTCGCCGCAGTGGTTGCAAACGCTCCGGCGTGCGATCGAGCAAACCGATGCTTCACTGCTTTATCGCACTGCGCACACCTTGAAAGGTTCGCTGGGCTATTTCACGGAATCGACGCCGTATCAGTTGGCGTTCGATCTGGAGCAACTCGGCAAAGCGGGGACACTCGCCGGAGCGTCCCAGCGCTTAGCCGATTTGGAACGCGCCACGGCGCAGCTGTGCGTGGAAATCGCCGCTTTGCTGCATCGCTGACCGTAGCAAACTGCGACAGCAATGGGGCCAAACTTCTAACTCATCCTTGCCATCGTCGCAGCAAAACATTCTATCGTGTGATTTTAGCGTAACTTCCACGGCGGGCTGACGTGACGCCCGCCGCTCAGGGGGAGGAAGAAGATCCCCGCCAATCTCAGCGTAGCATCACCGCGTCCGAGTTATGCAACGATGGCGTGAGCAACCCGGCCGTGAACGTCGGTCAAACGGTAATCGCGGCCGCCGAAACGATAGGTGAGTTTTTCGTGATCGAGTCCCAGCAGATACAACAACGTCGCATGGAAGTCGTGAATGGTCATCTTGCGGTCGACGGCTTTGTAGCCCCATTCGTCGGTCGCGCCGTAACGCAAGCCGCCTTTGGTGCCCCCGCCGGCGAGCCAGATGCTGAAGCCGAACTGATTGTGATCGCGGCCATCGCTCCCTTGGCTGAACGGTGTTCGGCCGAACTCCGTGGTAAACACGACCAACACTTCGTCCCATAGTCCCCGACGTTTCAGGTCGGTGAGCAGAGCCGCGATTGGTTTGTCTACCATGCGGGCGTGATCGTCGTGATTTTTCTTCAGATCGCTATGCGCGTCCCAACGATTATCTCCATGAACCCGCGGCACCGTCAGTGCCACCCAACGCACACCGCGTTCGACCATCCGCCGAGCCAGCAGGCATTGCCAGGCGTAGGTGCGTGTGTGTTCGTACTTGTCGTCCAGCCCATACATCGCCTTGGTTTGCTTGGTTTCTTGGCTCAGGTCGAGCAATTCGGGGACGCCGGTTTGCAGTTTGGCGGCCAATTCGTAGTTCTTGATCCCCGTTTCGATCGGGTCGGCGTGGCCCAAGCGTTCGCTGAAGACTTTGTCGAACGCCGCGATCGCGGCCAATTGCTTGGCTTGCTTGTGCGTGTCGGCAGGTTTCAAGTTGGGGACCACCGGATCGCTGCGTTCAAACACGGTCGGCCCATGGGCGGCCGGGAGGAAGCCGCTTCGATAGTTGTCGATGCCACCAATCGGCAACAGTCCGGCATTAAGGACGACAAAGCCCGGCAGGTTGTCGGCTTCGCTTCCCAAGGCGTAGTGGACCCAAGCGGGGGCACTAGGTCGGCCGGCTTGGCCCCAGCCGGTGTGCATCCAGTAGTTGGCGTTGGCATGCGTCGCCGCTTCGTTGGTCATCGAGTGAATGATGCACAGTTCGTCGGCGTGCTTGGCCAAGTGCGGGAATAGCTCGCTGATCCACAGACCGCTTTGGCCGTGCTGTCGGGTTTTCCAGGGCGATTTCAAGCATGGTCCATCGCTGTCGAATTGTGTCGCTTCGATCTTCAGCGGAAAAGGTTGGCCATGCCGTTTGGTCAATTCCGGCTTCGGATCAAAGGTGTCCAAATGGCTGATGCCACCATCCATGTACAACCAGATCACCCGCTTGGCCTTGGCCGGATGATGCGGCTTGGCTTGGCTCGACAGCGTGGCCAATGCCAATGCACCGACTCCCAAAGCCGCTTGACGCAAAAACTCGCGGCGTGTTCGCTTAGGGAACATAGATGAACTCCTTGGCATTGAACAAAGCCAGGGCCAGATCTTCCCAACTGGTAGCTTGTACCAGGGCCAAGGCGTGTTCGCGTTCCGCGGCAGTGGCCTTCCGGGCGAATGCTTCGAGGAACATACGATCGACCCGTTGTGCCGCGGACAACGGAAGGTGGGCGATCCGCTTGGCCCATGCTTGTGCCTGCATGGTCACCAAGGGATCATTCAGCAGCGTCAACGCTTGCGTGGGGACGTTCGACACGTCGCGTTTGCCGAAGGTCGTGATCGACGACGGTTTGTCGAACACTTCCAGAAAAGCACAAGGGAAATTGCGTCGGCTGGCCAAATACAGACTGCGTCGCCTTTGGCCGTCGATCGGGCCGTTGGGCGGATAATTGTTGCCGTTGTCTGCCCCGGTGCCGGTCAACTGGTGCGGCACGGGGATTGGTTCGCCTCCGAAGGTGCGGTCCAAAGTGCCCGAGACGGCCAACAGAGCATCGCGGATCGCTTCCGCTTCCAAGCGACGCAGGGGAAACCGCGTTAGCAGCGTATTGGCGGCATCGGCCTGCGGGGCAGGGCCGCTTTGCAGATGGTAGACTCGGCTAAGAACCAACTCACGGATCAACGCTTTGACACGCCAGCGATGTTCGTAAACAAATCGATGTGCCAGATAGTCGAGCAACTCGGGATGCGTCGGCGGTTCGCCTAGGCGTCCGAAGTTGTCCACGCTCGGCACTATGCCACGGCCGAACAAGTGGTGCCAAACCCGATTGACGAAGACCCGCGCTGTCAACGGATTGTCCGCTGACGCCAGCGCCTCGGCCAATTCTCGGCGTCCGCTGCCCGTCTGGACGGGAGGATGAGCCACGCGAGCCACCGCAAAATATTGCCGGGGAGGTCGATCGTCTCGTGGTTTGTTCGCATCCCCTCGTGCGTACACGGGCACCTCGGTGCCAGGGACATCCTGAACTGCGATGAACCGTTCCGGCGGAGGGATTTGGCGTTCCAGTTCGGCGTACTCGTCGGCCAACTTCCGGTCGCTGAACGCAGGTGGCCCCGAAGCGATTTTCCCGTCTCCAATGTCCTGGGGCAACGGCGGGCTGTCTCCATCGGACAGCACCACGGACCGCAAGCCGAAACGACTTTGGGCGGTGTCCAGGGTATGCAAAATACGATGCTCGGGGTGGACGCGACCGGTGAATACCTCAACGTGACACCGTCGCCCTTTCCATCGCCCCACATGCACGCGTATCCATTGATATTTCTTGGACTGGATCTTCTTTTTCAGCCCATCGT
>CALEEC010000017.1 GCA_937949245.1 uncultured Gemmataceae bacterium
GTTTGCTTACCTCGGCGCGGGCCTGTTGTTCTTTCTGTTCCACTTGCTTGATCTGGGCTTTCACCGTGTCGTACTGAACGGTCATGTCGCGCAGTTGTTGTTCCAACTGCGCCGCCCGTTGGCGGAGCGAGTCGTTCTCCGCCTTCCACGCACCGAGATTCGCTGCAGGCACGGGGGCTGGGGGCGACGCCGGCGCTTGGCTCGACTTCGGTGCCGGCGCTGGGGCAGACTTCGATGCCGGCGAGGGGGCAGCCGGTTTTTCGACCTTGAGGTACTTGGAAATTTGCTCGTAGTTTTCCAACGGGCTGGCCTCTTGCTCGGCACCTTCGCCGTGGCAGCGGGCACAGCGTTCGGTGATGATCGATTGAATCTTGACTTTGCCACCTTCCAGGAATTCTTCGGTGATCTCGGTGATCTCCGCGGGTTTGTCGAACGCGTCCTTTTCGTAGGCTTCTCGAGGGGCACCGGCTTTGATCCAAGCGATCATGGCCAAGCGTTCGCCGTCCCGTTTTTTCCGCAGGGCCAGTTCTTCGGGAGTGCCCGGCTTCTTCTTAAACTCGGCCGGCCAATCCACCGATTTCTTGGTGAATGCGGCGGCCATGCTACCGTCTTTCTTCCAAGGAAGATCTTCCGGTGCTTCGATGATCCGTTGCAAATGGCTAATATTTGCTGCGGGTTTCGGCGGATCTTGTTTCGAGTCGGCCGGCTTGGGATCGTCTTGGAGCTTCGGCGGCTGCGGTGCAACCGGTGGCTGGAGCTGGTCGCGGTTTTCGACGGTCGAATTTTCCTTCTGCAGCACTTCCAACTCCCGTTTTTCCTCTTCGATCATCGGTAGCAGCACCAGCACTTGGATCAAGCCAAGGAGCACCACTCCCAAGCCGAACAATCCGGCGAGAACCACCTTGCCAGCTCGGCCGAACATGTTGAACAAACTGAGGACGATCTGAGCGGCCAGCCCCAATCCCACGACTGCTCCCGTCCCCATGATCGCCAGGGCAAAGTAGGGGCCGACACTCTCCAAACGGGCCAGCCACCAACAACTAATGTCCGCAATCTGCGCCAACAGCACCAGGGGGCCCAAAGTCGCACGCAGCCACAACGGGTAACTGGTGAAGGCGAAGATGAATCCCGTCAGCAGATACAGCATCGAGAAGCCCAGCATGTGAACGTGCGTCGATTGCGTCAGGGCTTTGACGCTGATCTGTTCCCCTTTGGCCGGGTCGGTGGCGGGTAATACCTTGGTGTACTCTTTTACCTGGGCATAGGTTTCCAGGGGGAATTTCTCTTGTTCCTCTCCCTTGCTATGGCAGCGGACACAGCGATCGTTCAAGATCGAGGCGATTTTCACCATGCCGTCCGCGGTCAGATATTTGGGCGTGATGACGGCCACCTCGCTGGGCTTGGCGAACGCGTCGTTGGTGTAAGCCGCTTCGGGGGCACCGGCTTTCACCCAGGCGATGAGCGATTGGCGTTCGCCGTCGCGTTCTGCCGTCAGTTGGGCCAACGCTTCGGGGCTGAGATTCTTAGGCCAGTCGCCCGACTTGGTGGTGAACGCCGGCACCATGTTGGTGTTCCCCCAAGGAACTTGGGGCGGAGCTTCGAGAATCGCTTGCAACCGCGATTTCGGCTCCGCATGCACGCCTTCTTGGGGCGGCCAGGTCTTGCCCGAATAGCGTGCTACGACCCGGGCGGGCGTGGGAGCGGCTTCGCCTTTGCCGGCGGTCGACATCCGTAGTTGCATCAAGGCCGACAGATAGCCAATGCCAACTGAAAGCAAAAACACGCTGACGACCAATTTCCCTGCCAACGGCAGATCCCGCAGCGTGGAGGGCATCGATGGACGAGTGTCACTCATGGCGAAGGCTTCCAACGAAGAGGGAGGGCAACAATCGATCGAACTCAGTAACTGTACGGGTGGGGACGCATCCTGCTACACCCAAGGCGGAGTTAGAGACGACCGTTGCAACAGGCAGCGACGATCGATCAACTTCCTACTATTGTCGCGGCAAAACACCGTTTCGACAACCGTGATTTGTCCGGTGGCGCAACCACGGCAACGCCGGTGGTGCCGAAGCCACGCTCGCTTGGCATCTCAAGCGAACCGCGAGGGATCGTGTTGCCCTAACCATTGCGACAGTTCCGAGGTCATCTGCCCGGTGTTGTCCATACGCGGAACCTTGTTTTGACCGCCGAACTTCCCCCGCGATTTCATCCAGTCGGCGAAGCCGCCTTTGCGGACGGGGACGACCTCCGGCGGCAACATACTGATGTTCCCCCCCCGATGCGCGGCATAGTCTTCGTTCAACCGGCACAAGGCGGCGTCCAGCAGTTCGACAAACCTTTGGCTGTCGCTGGGCGGCTCGACAAACTCAATCAGATAGCGATGATGGCCGGGCTGTTTCGGATCGCTGGGGAAGATCGGGCCGACGTGAAAATCGACGTAATTGGCCCCCGTCTGGGCCGCCGCTTCGGCAAGGGCTTTCTCGACTTCTTCCAAAATCAGATGCTCGCCGAAGGCCGACAGGAAGAATTTGGTCCGTCCGGTGAAGCGCAACAAAGGCGGATGGCGGCGCTCGAAACACACCGTGTCGCCGACGATGTAACTCCACAACCCCGCGCAGGTGGTCAGCACAACGGCATATTGCACCCCCACTTCGATTTCGCCCAAATAATGCCGGGTCGGACGATCGCTCTGCAGTTCGTCCACGGGAACAAATTCAAAGAAGATGCCGTGGTCGGGTATCACGCGGAGCAAATCGTAACGCGGATCTTCCGTAGCGACATAGCCTTCCGAACAGGGGTAGGTATCGAGGAAACGCACGGCCTCGGAGCCGATTTCCTTGCGGAACAACGAACGATACGGGTCAAAGCGGGTGCCGCCATGAATCAACAACCGAAAGTTCGGCCAAATCTCGGCAATCGTGCTTTTGCCGGTCACCCGTTTTAAGCGATCGAACAGAATCAGCATCCACGACGGAACGCCGCTCAGCGCGGTAATGGAGAGCTGGGCACTTTCTTGGGCCAAAATTTCGATTTTGCGTTCCCAATCGTTGAGCAACGAGACACTCAAGGGAGGATAGACATACGCCCGCAGCAGCCCCAGGACTTCCCGAGCAGCGATGCCGCTGAGGTCGCCTGCGAACGAACCGTCGGCTTGTCGGCGTAATTCCGTGCTGCCACCCAGGAAAAAGACGCGCCCTTGAAAGATCTTGGCCTGCGGATACAGGAATTTGAACAACGCCAAGTTGGTGAAGGCGGCTTTGCGGTTGGAGGACAGCATTTCGCGGGAAACGGGGATGTACTTGGTCGTCCCGCTGGTGGTGCCCGAAGAGAGGGCATAGTAAGGGATTTTGCCCGGCCAGGTTTGATGGTCGATCGCCGGGTAGACCTCTTTCCAGTAGCCGGTCCAAAAAGCCTCGTAGTCGCGCAGGGGCACCCGTTGCCGATAGTCGGCCAAGGTCTGAATGCGGTCGAAGCGATGTTCGCGGCCAAAGCGGGTATTGCGGGCCTGATGCACCAGCGAACGCAGGGTGCGTAATTGCACCGCGGCCACGTCGAGATGATCGAGATACAGCGTGCGTTGCCGTGCGTAGCGTGTTAACACGGCATCGGCTGCCGAGCGCATCCAGCGTTGCCCAGCCAGGGGAGCTAACCATTCCGTACCCACGACACACCTCAACAAGCAGCCCAACAACAACGCCCACCCGTCCGGGGAGCAACGCCTGGCACGTCTGTGGGGCAGGGCCAAAACCTTCTTCCGTTCGTCCCCGCCACGACGGCCGCGGCAAGGATCCGCTCGCATGGCCGTAGCCAGCAGCAACCTGCTCGCATGGCCGTGCCAAACAACAAAAGAACGCCCACGAGTCAGGGGAGGAATCGTGGGCGAAACGTCATCGCAGGTGATGATAGCAGGCAAGCCATCGGTCGCTTAGACTTTTCGGCGATAGCGGCGACAGACGTACACCCCACCCGGAGGCAAATTCAACGGCACCAAGCGGAACTTCACATCCTCGAAGTAGTTGCGATACAGCTTCCAATAGACATAAGGCATGTTGGTCAATTGCCGGAACGTACCGTTTTCGCGCAGACGCCGGGCCGAGGCCGCGATCACACCGTCGCGTAAATCGGCGGGGAAGGAAGGGAGCGGTAAACCCGAGATCACATGACAGGCTTTGTCGATGCCCCGTTCGTCGAGGAGTTGATCCAAGTCGCGGGCATCGGCTTGGGCGATGTCGGCATGCGGAAAATGCTTGCGCAAGCGAGCACAGAAATCCGGTTCGCGTTCGACCACGATAACCCGGGTGTGCGGCTTGGCCCGCTTGAGCAATTCTTTGGTGATCGGCCCCGTACCAGCCCCCAGTTCGACGATGCACTGCGCGGTATCGAAGTCGATTCCTTTGAGGATCGAGCGGGCCAAGAAGCGGCTGCTGGGGGCCACCGAGGCGATGGCCGTCCCTTGCCGCAGGAACTTTGAGAAGACCAACCACCAATCCGAAGCATGCCGTCCCGCAGCGTTCGCAGGAACCTGCGGAGCTACAGCATGGGGGTTGGTGCGATCCAGAGCGTTAGCGTTCGGTGGTGTCATGTGCGACTTGGACTCGGATTAGCCAGGAGAAGTTGCAGAAACCGAGGGTGCGAAGTCGGTTTCGGCGAGGTTAGAAAATGCGTAACTAAACGATTGATCAGCCATGGCTTTTCCTGCTGCGGGGCGTGCCCACAGTGAGGGATCATCAGGAAATGGCCATTGGGCAGTTCCGCGGCGGCTTTCTCCGCTTCTTTGGGGCAAACGATCTTGTCTTCGGTCGCGGCAATCATCAACGTGGGGGCTTGCACTTTCGGCATCAGCGGACGCACCATATGGTCCATGGTGCCGCGAACGGTGCGGAGCAGGCCGGTTTTCCACTTCCGATTGGGAAACTGAGAGCGATAAAACTTCACCAGGTTTCGATCGACATGCCGCCGGCGATAAAAGACGCTGCCGACCAACGCCGTCATGTCGTTGCGGCGAACGCCTTCGATGATCGGCAATTGTTCCTTGTCCCCCATTCCCGAGGGGCATATCAGCACCAGGCGGTTGGTCAGCTCCGGGTAACGGACGGCAAATTCGACGGCTATCTTGCCGCCTAGACTGCTGGCCACCAGGTGGTATGGTGGACGTTGCACATACTGATCGAGGTATAAATGCAATTGCTGCACCAAATATTCGACCGAAATCGGCTCGCCGGACTGGATTCGACGATGCAGCGCGTCCCCGTCGTACACGAGCAAGTTGGGCATATGCACATCGAAGTACCGCGACCAGAATCGGTGGTTACGGAACCATGTTTCCGCTTGCTCGGCCAAGCCATTGATCAGGACCAGGGGCGCTTTTCGGCCGTAGGTTCTGGTGCCGAACGGATCGAGCAGCCTGGACCACGCGGGCATATCAGAGGCTCCTACAGGTCAATCGACCCACGATTGTCATAGATGGGAAGGTATCGGTCGCGTATTAGCTTATCTGTTCGTTCGCAAAATGCATGAGAAATTTCTAAATTTAGGCCGCGATCTTTTCCGCCGCTTGCTCTGCTCCCTACAATCGCCCAGCTTCCGCTAAACCGACGATTCCTCCTTGTTGCCTGAATGTACCGATTTTTCTCCACTCGCCCAGAGGGGGAGGCAAAGATCGCCTGGCGAGCAAAAAGTCCGTCGCAACCGATCCGCACGGGGGGAGAAACTTCAGGAGTCGTTCCCGAAATGCCGATACTTCTCACGGTAGGAGATTCAGTCGATCGGCGGGGCGTGATGTATAGGCCGGCGGTGCTGAATCATCGGCGTTTAACGGTCCTTGGCAGAGAACCGACCATGAGCGCAAGGCGAACGATTCTCGGGCGAATTGCCGCAGGGCTAATGGTGGCACTCGGCCTTTCGACGACAGGCTGCCATCATGCGGCTCCTGCGATCCCTTTACCTCCGCCGGGCACCGTTCCCAACGAGTTGAACAAGGTCACGCTGCCGCCCTATCGTATTGAACCTCCCGATCAGTTGATCATCGAAGTGGTGATCGCTCCGGTGACTCCGTTTGAAAAACCGCGGCAATTGCCCTTTCAGCCGATCAGCGGTGTGCATCGGGTGCGCCTCGATGGCACCATCGGCTTGGGAATTTGGGGCAGTCCCCAGGTCGCCGGCTTGACTCTCGACGAAACCACCGAGATGATCCGCCAACTGGTCGCCCAGCGACTCGATCAATGGCTGTCCAACGCCAAAGATCCCAACCAGAAACTCGACATCCGACCCGAACGCTTGCAAGTCGTCGTCGATGTCTACGACTATGCTAGCAAGAGTTACTACGTCTTCACCGATGGCGCGGGGTTCGGCGAGCAAGGATACCGCTTCCCCCTGACGGGCAACGAGTGTGTCAGCGATGCCATCACGCAGATCGGCGGCATTCCCCCGGTCGGTTCCAAGCGGAATGTTTGGGTGGCACGCCGGTCCCCTCATGGGGGACCCGAGCAGATCTTGCCGGTCGATTGGGTCGGCATCACTCAGCACGGCAATGCCTCGACCAACTGGCAACTGTTTCCCGGCGATCGCGTCTATGTCCAGTCGGATCGGCTCATTCGCAACGACGGGACGCTGTCGAAGATCCTTTCACCGATCGAACGGATCTTGGGCGTGACTCTGCTCGGCTCGGGGACGGTGAACTCTATTCGCGGACGCGGCTTCGGGGGCGGGCTAGGCGGCTTCTGATCCTGCCACGCCCGGCCTAGACCACGCCAGGCCACGCGACGCCGTAACTGGAGACGGGGGCATCGAAGGGAGCATGGTACGAGGCGAAACTTCCACCGAAATTCGGAATGCACCTGTCGCAATGCTGGGAACACGAGGTATCTTGAACCTGAGGCGCAAGTCTCAGGTTTGTTGCGACTCAGTGGAACGAACATCGCGACCACCGCGAGATTATCGCGACCACTGCGGAACATCGCGACCGAAGGGGAAATGCCTAGCGAGCCGAGCCGTAGCTCCGGGGAACATGAGGGACGCAGGGGGTGCTTATGCGACGACATCGAGCCTGGCTGCTGTTCTTGCCGATCGGTTGGATACTCTCGCTCTCCACGGCAATGGCCCAAGGGGTGCCCAACAACCAGATGATGCCGAACTTTTACAATCGGCAAAATCAGCCGCTCAGTCCCTACCTGAATCTGCTGCGGGGAGGCAATGCCGCGACCAACTACTACTACGGCGTGCGGCCGGGGACTCCAGCGGGAGGCTACCTGGGGATCTACGGCTACGGTGCGGCCAATGCCCAACTGATGCTTCAGCAACAGTCGCTGTCCACTTGGGCGGTGCCTTTCGACGAGATCAATGCGGAAACCGATCGGCCGGACGCTTACGAAGATCGGCCCCTGGCACCGACCGGACATCCGACCCTCATCGGCGGGTCCTTCGGTTTTTCGGGGCCGCCGGTGGGATACCTGATGAACTATCGCTTGCAGGGCGGCTGGAATGCCTCGATGGGCGCAATGACCGGGGGCATGGGGCGTCGGCCCCTCCCTGGAGTGCCGGGGGGAGGCAATCGTCCCCGAACTCCCACACGCCCCTGAGACGCCTACTTTTTTCGGAAGCGGATCGACGCCACGGATGGCGCGATCCGCGGGGCAGTATCCTGAACTCCGCGGATCATAAGGAATGGAATCGTGAACAGTTTCCCTCTTACCAGCCAACGATCGACGGCCGCTGCGCCTCGATCCGCAAGGGACTATTCCGCCGCATCGACTTGGTACACTTGGTGCAAGTGGGGACTTCGATACCTTTGCACTCCGGGGGCACAAGCCGTGCTGCTGGCTTTAGTCGGCACGGCCGGTGGGAGTGGGCCGGGGCTGGCTCAGGAACGTCCTACCTTGCAGCCTCCCCAACCGATGGTCCGGTCCCACTCCGGGGTCTGGGCCGCTTTTCCCGGGGCAGATTCCCCACGGTCGGCTTTGACCGCGAACTCGACTGCGGCTTCGACCGCGCCTGCGTCGCAGCGGCCCACCATGCCGGCCAGCCAGAGCCAGGCTGACACCCCTGCACGCCCCTTGCTCCGCACCGATCGACGCTCTCCGACTCCCGTCAGT
This sequence comes from uncultured Gemmataceae bacterium, assembly GCA_937949245.1. GTDB lineage: Bacteria > Planctomycetota > Planctomycetia > Gemmatales > Gemmataceae > CALEEC01. The sequence goes on from CALEEC010000017.1 coordinate 8,094, forward strand.
GCCGCCAAGACGACCCGGGTCGCCCGGGCTTCCTCGCAAGGCGTTGCCGATGCCCCCGACGGGCTGACCTCGCCGTTTAATCCGAATCATCCTGTGGCAGGGGGATTGTCCCCCGGCCATCCGTATGCGACCCCCCCGGCGACGTTGCCGCCCACGGGGGAACCTTTGCCTGCGGCCGGTTCGCGTTGGGGCAGTCGGCCGACGTATCTGCCTTCTCCCTACGGGGCCCGGCCGATCGATTCCTCGGCGAGCGTGCAAGCTCGGCCGGTGGGGAACGCTCGGCCGATGACGACCCATCCACGCATGGCCCCCACCGCGATGCTCGATCCGGGGCGAGGAGGCTACGGCGAAACCCCGACGAGTCAGGCGATGCCCCCGACCACGCCTGCCGAAACGCCGGCGTTCCGCTGGTACGGCTACGGCACCCCGATTCCCAACGCCAATCCGTATGCCCCCGGGGGATACTATCCCCGGGTGCCGAATGATTGGTATGTCGCCAGCGGGGCCACGCCGGGAGCGATTCCTCAATCGTTGGCCTCGGTGGCGGCTTACTCGCCTCGGAACTCCTCCAGCGGTGGGACGGCCATGGTCGCGCCGACGGCAACGGTCCCGGTCCACCCGCCGACTCACTACGCACCCACGGAGACACCTTCTTCGGAACCGATGACCTCGATGTCACCGACGTCGTCATCGACGTCATCGACGGCATCGACTTCATCGGCGTCATCGACTTCATCGACGTCATCGACGGCATCGATGCCGATCACGGAATTGCCAGCGACCAACGCCTCCGAATTCGTGATGCCTTCGACGCTGTCGACCCCGATGTCGGCCACCATGCCGACTGCCACGCCCGCCGTCAGTGTCGAAAGCCAGACCGCCCCGGCCCCCGCGACGAATCCCTCGGCCGATACTCCTGTCAGCGATCCCGAGGCCCCCGCTTTCGTCCCGGTATCGCCGACCACTCAATCGCAACGGCCGCGAGCTGAAACCGAAGCGAACTGGGTGGCCAGCTCGACGCCGGCAGATCGGCCCCGCGTCCGTTTGGGACTGCCGACCTGTTCCGCAGCAGTTCCACCGCTGGCCCAGGCCCAGGGGACGTCGGCAGTTCCACCGCTGGCCCAGGCCCAGGGGGCGTCGGGGGGGAGTCGGCCGACGCCGCGTTGGGTCCAGCCGTTGCAACCGCTGCCGTACCGGGGCGACCTGACGCACTGTCCGGGCACGCCGATTTCCGCACCAGCACCGATAGTGTCAACACAACCGATAGTGTCAACACAACCGGTAGTGTCAACACAACCCCAGCCCCAGGTCCGCGACGTGCGGAGGGTGGCTCGTGCTCAGTCGGAACCTGCCGGCCCAGCTGCGGAAGCGGAGGCGAGTGTACGTCTGGCCGGCATCGCACTGGAGACGATCCGTCAGCGGATCGAAGCCGTCCTGGCGGGCCGAGTGGTGCGACTGGACGTGACCCCCATGGGGGCGAACGTCCTGAAAGTGCGGTTCGTGGTGCCGCGTTCGGCCGATGCCGAACCGTTGGTCAATCGCGTCAGTGAGATTCCCGAACTGCGGCAGCTTCAGGTCGATTTTGAAGTGAGCGTCGGTCGGTGAGAGTGCCACGTTCACTGGTCCGCTAGTACCGCACGTTTCCTTGCGAGCGAGGGGCATCAGCCCCCGCGTTTCTTTGCAAGCGGGGGTAGGTTTCGTGGACACGGTCGTCAACAAAATCTAAGTTTTGTAGACAGGCTGATCAACGAAGCCGGGAGAACCCGAGCCGACGACAGGCTGAAAACCCCACCCGCGGACTGGCGTCGTCGGCTCCCGAAGATCAGGCCGCGAGTAGGTGTTGGAGCACTGCCATGCGGACGGCTAGGCCGTTGCTGACTTGTTGCAGGATCGCCGAGTTGGGACCGTCGGCGACCTCGGGAGTGATTTCCACGCCGCGATTGATCGGTCCGGGGGCCAGCAGCAGCACGTCGGGTTTGGCTCGCCGTAGGCGGTCGCCGTCCATGCCGAACAGCAGGGCGTATTCGTGAATCGACGGAAACAAGCCTGTCCGCTGCCGCTCGAACTGAATCCGCAGCAGGTTGACCACGTCGCAGCGGGGCAAAATGGCGTCGAAGTTGTAGGCCAATTCGACCCCCAAATGGGCGAATTCGGTGGGAACCAAAGTCGGCGGACCGCAGAGGATCACATTCGCGCCCAACTTCAACAGGGCGTGCATGTTGCTTCGGGCGACCCGCGAATGGACAATGTCCCCCACCAAAGCCACCGTCAGCCCTTCGAGGCGTCCCATCTTTTGGCGGATGGTGAACACGTCGAGCAGACCCTGGGTGGGATGTTCATGCGGGCCGTCGCCGGCGTTGATGATATGCACATTCAGATGACGGGCCAACAGATGCGGCGCGCCGGGGGAAGCGTGGCGAATGACCATGACATCGACCCCCATCGCTTCGATGTTTTTGGCAGTGTCGATGAAACTTTCACCCTTGCTGACGCTCGAACCGCCGGGCGAAAAGTCAATGGTGTCGGCCCCCAGCCGGCGTGCCGCCAGACTGAAACTCATCCGCGTCCGCGTCGAAGGCTCGAAAAACAGGTTGGCTACCACTTTTCCCTTCAAATCGCTGCGTTTGTCGTTGCCGGGGCGGCCGACCTCGACGAATTGCTCGGCCAGGTCGAGAATGGCCACGATCTCATCGCGGTGCAGGTCTTCCAATCCCAGTAGATGACGCATCGTTGCAGATCTCCGTAGAATGTAGCCGCGTTGTCAGCGTAATCTCTGCCCAGCGAGGGCGTTGGTGCGTGGGGGGGCCTGTCCGCGGGATCGCGGAGCTGGTGGAGTTCAGCCGCGTCGTAATCCCCGCCCCGGCAGGGCATCGGTGCGTTGGCCCTGTTGCAGCACGGCAGTGCCGTTGACCCAAACCCACTCGACGCCCACGGCCAAGGCACGGCCATTATCGTAGGTGGAACGATCGGCGATGGTAGTTTCGTCGAAGACAATCACATCGGCGGCGAGGCCTTGGCGAAGCAAGCCGCGATCTTTCAAGCCGTGCCGCCGGGCGACGTGATGCGACAACTTGGCGATGGCCTCTTCCAGCGGCCAATCGTGCCGTTCGCGGACATGATGACCCAAGTAGCGGGCGTAGCAGCCGGTGCCCCGGGGGTGGGGAAACTGGCCGACGTAAATGCCATCGCTGCCCCCCATCATGGCCGGATGACGCATTAGGGCGACGATGTCGGCCAGGGTCCGTTGGGGGTGGTGCGGCACGACGCAACTGGCGGCCAAGTCGGTGGCCAACAGCACATCGCAGATGAATTCGCCTATCGATCGCTGGGCTTGCTGGGCGGCCCGATCGAGCGTCTGACCTTCGTACTGCTGCCAGTCGGGATGGGGGACCGAACTGAGGCGGGCCTTTTCCATCGGCAAGCGGGGGTGAAACTGGGTCCGCAACTGGTCGCGGACGGCAGGATCGCGGAGGCGTTCGAGGGTGGCTTCGATCCCACCGGCTTGCAGTTCCGGGGGTAAGGCGACCGCCCCCAGCGTGGAACTGCCGGCCAGGTAGCAGTACAAGTCGAAGGTGACATCGATACCGGCGGCCCGACCGGCGTCGAGTTTGGGAATGGCCTGCTGGGCCAGGCAGTTGAAGTGCGAAATATGCACGCCACACCCGGCTTCGCGGCCGATGCGGAAGACTTCGTCCATCGCGGCCTCGTAGGTCGTCGGCAGGTAGCCCCGCATGTGCGTGACGTAGACGCCGTTGAACGGGGCAATCTCCTGGCACAACGCGATCAGCTCGTCGGTGTCGGCATACAGACTGGGAATATAATCCAACCCGCTGGACAGGCCGACGGCACCTTGTTCCATGGCTTGGCGGACCAAGCGCCGCATCTGCGAGAGTTCGTCGCTGGTCGCGGGGTGGGGTTGCAGCCCCAGCACTTCCATGCGAATATTGCCGTTGGGAACCAGGCAAGCCAGGTTAAGGGCACAGCGGCGATCGAACAGCGACAAGTAGTCGTCCAGCGACTGCCAGTGCAAGCCGGGCGTCGGGAAATTGCCGCTGAATCCGGCGGTGTAGCGCCGCATGTATTGCAGCGTGGTCGGCCCAGCCGGGGCCATCGCGACGCCGTCTTGGCCCAGAATGTAGGTAGTGATCCCTTGCCGAATGGCCGGTTCGTGCAGCGGATCGACCAGCAGGATCAAATCGCCGTGAACGTGGGCATCGATCAATCCCGGGGCGACGACTTTTCCGGTGGCATCGACGATCGTTTTCGCCTCGGCGTGGGGGAAACGGCCAATGGCTGCGATCCGATCTCCGACCAGACCGACGTCGGCGTAGGTCCAAGGCAATCCCGAGCCGTCTACCAATTTGCCGTTGCGAATCAGGGTGTCGAACATAACCAGTACGTCCGTCGAATTCGAGGTTGCCAACCCTGCAGGTTACGGCACAGAATACGGCCAATCCTCGGGGGGGACCAGTAGCGCGGCTGGCCATCCCGCAACCGAGTATCTCCGCAAGCCCCAGCAGGAGCGATCATGAGTGGCAGTAGTCCGAGACGGCAGTACACCTACGAGTATCCCCGTCCCGCGGTCACCGTGGATGTCGCGTTAGTCACGCGAGAAGTGCCGCCGCGGGTGTTGCTGATCCAACGCAAGCACCATCCGTTTGCCGGTTGCTGGGCCTTGCCGGGGGGATTTGTCGAGGAGTCGGAGACGCTGGAAGCGGCGGCACGGCGGGAACTTCAGGAAGAAACCACGTTGACGGTCAGCGACTTGGAGCAATTGCACACCTTCGGCACTCCGGGGCGCGATCCGCGCGGTTGGACCATCTCAGTGGTGTATTGGGGGCGCGTCGATGCCGCCACGCTGGCCCCGCGGGCCGAGGACGACGCGGCGCAGATCGGATGGTTCGGTTGGGACGAACTGCCGCCGTTGGCCTTCGACCATGCCGAGATTTTGGAACGAGTGCGGATTCGCTGGTTGGATCGCCGAGCTTAGCAGAAGCCACGGGGGGCATCGAAGTTGCGTTGGCCTGTCGCGCCGTTTGGCTGCGTGGCGATTGGTTCGGGAGCGGAACGCTTGGCCAACCCGCACAACAGGAGCCGAGCGAAATCTTCAAGCGACCTCCCCAGGCCCATGGGGCCAACAAGAAAGAAGGATGCATCGCTGCCGCGGCAGAACGAGACGACGTTAGCAGAACATCGCACCGCAGAACCCGACGCGGTGCATGTCCCTCCCCCTTGAGGTGCCGATCTTCCGGCGAAAGCAAGCCGAGTTGCGGACGGAACGCCAACGCGAGCGGGGGCAAGCACCGCCGGAACGCTCTAGCCTGTGGCTAAGCAGCTCGGCGTTGCAAGACCGAGATTTCGAGAGCGACCAGTTCCTTGACCAAACGACTGGGTCGCGGCCGTTGTTGGGGTTGCTGCGCCAGCAGGGCCTCGACCAGATCGACCAAGGCATCGGGCCACTCGCCGCTATAATCGAGCAGGCTTCGCGGCGGTTCCGAGCGGTGCCGATTCATCGTTTCTACCACCGAGCCACTCGGATAGGGCAATTCGCCGGTGAGCATCTCAAACAGCGTCACCCCCAAGCTGAACATGTCGGCTTGCGGATCGTCTTGGGCTTGGGCGGCACACAGCTCGGGGGCCAAGTAGTTGGCGGTGCCCAAGACAAAACCATCTTCCAACAAGGCTTGATTTTCACCGGGACGATGCGCGAACCCCAGATCGATGAGAATCGCGGTGCCGGAGTCGGCCAGGCGGATGTTGTCGGGCTTGACGTCGCCGTGAATGTAACCTGCTTTGTGCATGGCGGCCAGAGCTTCGGCGGTTTGGCGAGCGATCCACAGAGCGGTCCCCAGGTCGAGGGCGTAGTCGCGGCGTAAGCGGGTGCGGAGCGATTCGCCGGGGATCAGATCCATGACCAAGAAATAGGGAGGATGAAGCACTTGGGCATCGCGAAAGCCGACGATATGCGGATGTCGCAGCGCCAACCCCGCACGGGCTTCGCGTTGCAGAAGTTGGATCGAGGTGCGATCGTTCCTCCATTCGGGGCGAAGTACCTTGACGGCACACGACGAACCATCGGCTTGGCAGTGA